>CANETC010000008.1 GCA_947441055.1 Cytophagaceae bacterium
TTGCAACGATGGCAATAATGCAGTAAATCCTACCGCAACTGAGGTCTGCAATGGAATCGATGACAATTGCGATGGCAGCATCGACAACGGTCTTCCAGCCCTGCCAACCATTGCTTCAATAAATGGACTCGGTTCTGTTTGTAAAAGCACTTCCGGAGTTGTTTACACTGTTGATCCGGTCGCTGGAGCAACAAGTTATCTCTGGACACTGCCATCTGGTGCAACTGGTTCTTCTACCACCAACTCCATTACAGTAGCATTCTCAGCCACTTTTGCAGGAGGAAGTATTTGCGTGACACCACGAACCAATTGTGTAACCGGTAGCCAACGCTGTTTAATCCTTTCAATTGTATCAGCCAAACCAGCTCAACCAGGTGCCATCTCTGGTACAACAGCCGGATCTTGCTCAACTGTAACAAAAACCTTCATGGTAGTGCCTGTTTCTGGTGCAACCAGTTATGTTTGGACTGCGCCTGCCAATTCAAGTGTTTTAAGTGGGCAAGGAACCAATTCCATCGTGCTGCAATTTGCCGCAGGATTCACAACAGGAACCCTGAGCTTGACAGCCAACAATTGTTTAGGAGCTTCTACTACCAGAACACTTGCCCTTAGCAATGCAACAGCAGCACCAACAACACTTACCGGACCTGCAACTGCAGTTTGCGCCGGAAGTGTTCAAACCTACAGTACAACAGCAGTTTCTGGAGCTACTGTTTATACATGGACAGTTCCTACTGGTGCCACAATTACAAGTGGACAAGGATCAACTTCCATTTCTGTGACATTCCCAAGTCCGTTCACAAGCGGTGCTGTTACAGTTAAATCAGGAACTTCTTGTTACACAAGTGCAGCGAGATCACTTACTGTGTATTCCGTTCCGGTGGCACCAGCCTCAATTACCGGCACTGCGATCGGTGTTTGTGGCGGCAGCACGCAGACATATACTTGTCCGGTTTCTACCACAGGCGCCAGCAGCTATACATGGGCAGTTCCGGCAGGAGCCGTAATCAACACTGGCCAAGGAACAACTTCCATTTCTGTGACATTCCCTGCGGTTTACACCACTGGAGCCATTACGGTCTCAGCGGGTAATACTTGCGGTAACAGTGCAGTCAGGTCATTAACGGTCCGTTCAACAACTGCACAACCTGGAACTATTACCGGAACAAGCACAAACCTTTGTGCGGGTGGGTCTTTCACATATACCATCGCTGCTGTAACCGGTGCAAGTTCTTACACCTGGACGCCTCCATCTGGCTGCACAATTACCGCCAATACAGGAACTTCAATCACCATGACTGTTCCAGCTGGTTTTGTAAGTGGTACGCTTTCTGTTGTAGCAAATAATGCTTGTGGTGCTAGTACTGCAAGAACACTTGCACTCAGCGGAATCCCATCAGCACCAGCATCTGTAACAGGCCCAGTTTCGGTTTGCCCATCGGCAGTAGGACTTGTGTATACCACACCAGTGGTAAGTGGAGTCACTACTTACACTTGGACAGTTCCTACCGGTGCAAGCGTAACTGCTGGTGCAGGAACCAATAGCATTACGGCTAAATGGGGAACTGTAGCGGGTTCAGTAACTGTGAAAGCCGGAAATGCCTGCGGAACCAACGCAACTGCAAGGTCGCTCTCAGTTGCCCTTGCGGTATGCCGCTCTGCAGTGGAGGAAGAAGTTACTTCGGCCACGCCTTCAGTAAAAATCTATCCGAATCCAGGTCATGGAAGGTTCCAGCTTGATGCTACAAACATCCCAGCCGGTACAATCCTGAAAGTTTCTGATTTGCTTGGCAAGGAGATCCTTCAACTCAATATTGAAGAAGGACAAACTGAAATCAACCTGGATAAAGTGCCTGCGGGTGCCTACTTCTTCCAGTTCCAGGGAGCAGACTTCAATAAAATTATGAAGGTGATTAAGCAATAAGGCTTTATCCACGGAAAACAAAAAATCCCTTCGGAAACGGAGGGGTTTTTTGTTCAAGCAGATTAGATTTTACAGATTTCGCCCCCTCTTAAAAGCTAATTTCAAGCAAGCTCATGAGAAAATTACTTCTATTATTCCTTTCGATTTTCTGCCAATTAACCTCAATAAGTTCTTTTGCTCAGTCATTGAATGTAAACGACAATTTCGAAGGCCAGGGAACAATCAGCACCTGGGCCGGTGATAATTGTCAGATTGGATTAGGCATCCAAAATCCATTCCCCGATGCCATAAATTCTTCCGCTAAAGTTCTTAAGTATCATGATGTGGGAGGACAATATGCCAATGTTCGATTTGATATTCCTGCCACTTTCAACCTTTCGGTAAATCGAACCTTTCAATTAAAAATTTATGTCCCTTCGGCTGGCTTAAGCGGCAATCAGCCCAATCAGATTTCACTTAAATTACAAAACGGAAGCCTTGGATCACCATGGATAACGCAATGTGAAATCATCAAACCCATTGTTCTCAACCAATGGCAGACTATCAGTTTTAATTTCTCTTCAGATTCCTGGATTAATCTGGATCCCACCTCGGCACCGCCGGTCCAGCGAAGTGATTTCAGCCGTGTAGTTATTCAGGTCAACGGGGAAAATAATTACGACCAAGTACTGGCTTACATTGATGACTTCTCTTATGATGGTTCTCTTTCAAATCCTGGGGGTGTTCAGGATAATTTCGAAGGTCAGGGAACAATAAGTACCTGGGCCGGTGATAATTGTCAGATTGGATTAGGCATCCAAAATCCATTCCCCGATGCCGCAAATTCTTCCACTAAAGTTCTTCGTTATCAAGATCTTGGAGGCCAATATGCCAATGTTCGATTTGATATTCCTTCTACTTTCAACCTTTCGGTAAACCGAACTTTTCAATTAAAAATTTATGTCCCTTCTGCTGGCTTAAGTGGCAGCCAGCCCAATCAGATTTCACTTAAATTACAAAACGGAAGCCTTCCTTCACCCTGGATTACGCAATGTGAAATCATCAAACCCATTGTCCTAAACCAATGGCAGACAGTCAGTTTTAATTTCTTTTCAGATTCCTGGATTAATCTGGATCCCGCCTCTGCACCGCCGGTTCAGCGCAGTGATTTCAGCCGTGTGATTATTCAGGTGAACGGAGAAAATAATTACGACCAGGTGCTGGCTTACATCGATGACTTCTCTTATGATGGCAGCACAAATATTACCAATCCGCCAGTACAAGATCCGGTATATAATGTACTGGTTTGGTCTGATGAGTTCAATGGAAATGGTGCGTTAGATGCTGCAAAATGGTTCCATCAGACTCAGCTGCCTGCCGGAGGAAGCTGGTTTAATGGTGAGCTGCAACATTATACAAATCGCACTGATAATTCGGAAGTCAGTAACGGCACACTGAAAATCAAAGCAAAACGAGAAAACTTTTCCGATCAGGGATTTGCCAAATCATTTACATCCGCCCGTTTAAATTCAAAATTTGCCTTTACGTATGGTAGGGTTGAGTTCAGGGCGAAGTTACCCGGCGGTGTTGGTACCTGGCCGGCTTTCTGGACCCTTGGGAAGAACATCAACGAAACAGGGGCATATTGGCAAACGCAGGGATTTGGCACAACCAACTGGCCGGCATGCGGCGAAATTGATGTAATGGAGCATTGGGGCAACAATCCCAATTATGTTCAAAGCGCCATGCACACGCCTTCCAGCTATGGTTCAACCATTAATTTAGGCGGACAATCTGTTTCAACAGCTTTGACAGAATTTCATGTTTACAGCATGGAATGGAATCCTAACCGAATAATATTCAAGGTGGATGGCGTGCCCCATTATACTTATAATCCATCGGTAAAAAATGCATCTACTTGGCCGTTTACTACCGATCAATACCTGTTGATGAATCTCGCTATCCAACCATCGATCAGTGCTTCTTTTTCGCAGGCAGAGCTTGAAGTCGACTATGTCCGGATTTTTCAGGCTGGCTTGTTGGGTGGAACTATTTCCGGACCGGCATCTATGGTTTCCGGAACATCCGCGATTTTCTCAGTACAGGGCTGGTCGGGGAATAACCTGAACTGGCAGAGCTCATCGGACGGCGGAATTAGCTGGATCGACATCCCGAATGCAAGTTCCGATAGTCTTTCAACTTGGTTTTTTCCAGGAACAGTAAAACTAAGGGCCAAAGTATCGGGACAGGGATATCCGGATGTTTTTTCCAATGAGTTGACGGTAGTTGTGAGTCCAAGAACCGGTGACAATTTTAACCTTCCGGTTTCAATATCATCGCTACCCTATTCCAGTACTGCAAACACAAATGGAAGTTCTGGTTTTACCGATTCATACAATGGTCTTAACAATCAGGCATCTGCAGATATCTTTTATCGTTTTTCAACCGGATCCTGTGTTGACCAAATTGAAGTTTCCAGTTGCGGCAGTTCGTTTGATTCTTACATCCACCTCCTGGATGAGAATGGAAATCATCTGATTTCAAATGACAATAATGGAAGTTTATGCGGTGGCTCCACTGCATCTATCCGTTATTCCATTTCGCCAAATACAACATATGTTGCTGTTTTTGAAGGTAGCGGATTAAGTAATGGTTCTTTAAGTGTGCGCATTTCGGAAACTAATTCAACACCGTCCACCGCCACAATTTCTGCCTCCGGGCCAACGACTTTCTGTGCAGGTAATTCCGTCGTGCTTACCTCTGCCAACATGCCAAACTTGCAATGGAATGTAAACGGAAATCCCATCTTGGGTGCAAATGGGCAGTCATTCACGGCCATTACTTCCGGGATTTATACTGTTTCAGGTACCCTCTGCGGTAGCCTTACTACTTCTCTCGGGATTACAGTTACGGCAAACCCCGCTCCATCCCTATTTATCGTAAGCGGCGGCGGATCATACTGCTCAGTGCCAGGAACCGGTGCTGCTGTTAGCCTTTCCGGTTCGCAGACAGGTGTAAACTACGATTTCAGGTTTACGGCTACCGGTTCTGCTTCGGTGGTTGCCGGAACAGGCTCTGCCATTTCAACTCCAATTACCGGAACCGGGACCATTTTTGTAGTAGCCACCAATTCAACAACTACCTGCAGCCGCAATATGAATGGCTCAGCTTCTGTTTTCCCACAGGCAGCAACTACATGGTACATTGACAGCGATGGTGATGGTTATGGTTATGGAAATGCTGCAACTTCAATTCAAGCCTGTACACAGCCAATTGGATATGTAAGCAACAGCACCGATTGCAACGATGGCAATAATGCAGTAAATCCTACCGCAACTGAGGTCTGCAATGGAATCGATGACAATTGCGATGGCAGCATCGACAACGGTCTTCCAGCCCTGCCAACCATTGCTTCAATAAATGGACTTGGTTCTGTTTGTAAAAGCACTTCCGGAGTTGTTTACACTGTTGATCCGGTCGCAGGAGCTACAAGTTATCTGTGGACACTGCCATCTGGTGCAACTGGTTCTTCTACCACCAACTCCATTACAGTAGCATTCTCAGCCACTTTTGCAGGAGGAAGTATTTGCGTGACTCCACGAACCAATTGTGTAACCGGCACTCAACGCTGTTTGCTTCTTTCCATTGTATCAGCCAAACCAGCTCAACCAGGTGCCATCTCTGGTACAACAGCTGGCTCATGTTCCACACAAACAAAAACCTTCACCGTGGTGCCTGTTTCTGGTGCAACCAGTTATAACTGGACTGCGCCCGCCAATTCAAGTGTTTTAAGTGGACAAGGAACCAATTCCATCGTACTTCAATTTGCTGCAGGATTCACAACAGGAACCCTGAGCATGACAGCCAACAATTGTTTAGGAGCTTCTACTGCCAGAACACTTGCCCTTAGCAATGTAACTGCAACACCAACAACGCTTACCGGACCTGCAACTGCAGTATGCGCCGGAAGTGTTCAAACCTACAGTACAACAGCTGTTTCCGGAGCTACTGTTTATACATGGACTGTTCCAACAGGAGCTACAATTACCAGCGGACAAGGAACAACTTCCATTTCTGTGACTTTCCCAAGTCCGTTCACAAGCGGTGCTGTAACGGTTAAATCAGGAACTTCTTGTTACACAAGTGCAGCGAGATCACTTACGGTGTATTCCGTTCCGGTTGCACCAGCCTCGATTACAGGCACTGCGATCGGTGTTTGTGGCGGCAGCACGCAGACATATACTTGTCCGGTTTCTACCACGGGCGCCAGCAGCTACACATGGGCAGTTCCGGCAGGAGCCACAATCAACAGTGGTCAAGGATCAACTTCCATTTCTGTTACATTCCCAACTCCATTTATAAGCGGAGCCATTACGGTCTCAGCTGGTAATGCTTGCGGAAACAGTGCAGTCAGGTCATTAACGGTCCGTTCAACTGCACAGCCTGGAACCATCACCGGAACAAGCACAAACCTTTGTGCAGGTGGGTCTTTCACATATACCATCGCTGCTGTAACTGGTGCAAGTTCTTACACCTGGACTCCTCCAGCTGCTTGCACCATCACTGCCAATACAGGAACTTCCATCACCATGACTGTTCCAGGTGGTTTTGTGAGTGGTACGCTATCTGTTGTGGCAAACAATGCTTGTGGTGCTAGCACTGCAAGAACACTTGCACTCAGCGGAATCCCATCAACACCAGCATCTGTAACAGGCCCAGTTTCAGTTTGCCCATCGGCAGCAGGACTTGTGTATACAACACCAGTGGTAAGTGGGGTCACTACTTACTCTTGGACAGTTCCTACCGGTGCAAGCGTAACTGCCGGCGCAGGAACCAATAGCATTACTGCTAAATGGGGAACTGTAGCGGGTTCAGTAACGGTGAAAGCCGGAAATGCCTGCGGAACCAACGCAACTGCAAGGTCGCTCTCAGTTGCCCTTGCGGTATGCCGCTCTGCAGTGGAGGAAGAAGTTATTTCAGCCACGCCTTCAGTAAGAATTTATCCGAATCCTGGTCAGGGTCAGTTTAAGCTTGATGCTGCGAACATCCCAGCCAGTACAATCCTGAAAGTTTCTGATTTGCTTGGCAAGGAAATCCTTAACCTCAATATTGAAGAAGGACAAACTGAAATCAACCTTGACAAGGTTCCTGCCGGAGCATATTTCTTCCAGTTCCAGGGAGCGGACTTCAATAAAATGATGAAAGTGATTAAGCAATAATGATTTATCTCAACGATTGAAAATCCCTCTCAGCAAAATCTGAGAGGGATTTTTTTTGCCTGTTGAAGAGCATAAAGCCATTCTTTTGATTCACAGCAAAACTCCCTTTCTTTGAATCCTCAATCACCTGATTCAATGAACATCGATTTCAAAGGAAAATTCCTGCCCCACATCCTGGTTTTATTCTTCTTTTGGCTCTGTACGGCCATTTATTTCCAACCAGCCGTTTTTGGAGACAAGTGGCTAAAACAAGGTGATGCCGTTACCTGGACAGGAAATGCCCAGGAAGTGAATGAGCACCGTAAACAATACCACGAAGAAGCACTGTGGACAAATTCCATGTTCTCCGGAATGCCGTCATATACAATTTCGGTGAATTACAGTGGCGAGATTATTGAATATCTTGAAAACATCAGTCATCTGGTGCTACCCTACCCCATCTCTATCATCTTCATTTCATTCATTTGTTTTTACATTTTCTGCCTTTCACTACGAATGTCGCCAGTGGTGGCAGCATTTGGGGCAGTTGCCTTTACCATGTTTAGTTTCAACATCGTATCCATTGAGGCAGGGCACAATTCCAAGGTTCGGGCCATGACCTTTGCCCCGCTCGTTCTGGCGGGAATGACTTATGCATTTCGTGGTAAATGGCTGTGGGCCATTACCCTTGCAGCGCTCGGCACGACCATGCAAATCAGAACCGGACACTATCAAATTACCTATTACCTGGCCTTTCTTGCAGGCATTTATGGCATTTCAGAATTGGTTTCGGCAGTTCAAAACAAGCAACTGAAAAATTTTGGAATTGCTGTATTGGTTTTAATGGGTGGAGCAGCACTCGGGATTGCCTCCAATGCAGGCAGGCTTATGACTTTGCTGGAATACTCGCCCTATTCCATGCGTGGAAAATCAGAGCTAACCATTAAGGATGCCAACAAGCCGAAGGATGGTGGCCTCGACAAAGATTATGTTTTCAGCTGGAGCAATTCCAAAATGGAAACATTCACCCTATTGATTCCACATTTTTATGGCGGAAGCAGCTCGGAAACCATGCCCAAAAAATCAGAAGTTGCTCCCTATTTTGAAGGAAATGGTCAAGCAGTTCAGCAGTTTCCATTTTATTGGGGAGATCAACCATTTACCTCGGGCCCTGTTTATGCAGGCGCCATTGTTTGCTTCCTTTTTGTGCTGGGTCTTTTTATACTCGAAAGCAGAATAAAATGGTGGTTGCTGGCAGCCACAATCATTTCCATTATGCTTACCTGGGGTCGCAATTTCGAAGAACTCAATTATTTCCTATTCGACAATCTTCCAGGCTACAACAAGTTTAGGGCAGTAACGATGGCCATTTTTATTGCCCAACTTGCAATGCCCACAATGGCCGCACTAACCCTCAGCAGACTGTGTGAAAAAATCAGCATCGAAGGTGCAGAAAAGAAACTGATGTATGCGGCAGGAATCGTTGCCGGCCTGAGTTTAATTTTCTGGTTGATGCCTGATCTGGCTGGTGAGTTTAGCAGTCCAAACGACAAGCAAATCGGAGGTGGGGCAGCACTGCCACCCGACTTTCTTCGCGCACTCGAAACCGACCGGTCCAATATGCTGAGTTCCGATGCACTTCGCTCTTTCTTCCTTGTTATGCTGGCTGCCACTTTGGTATTGGCTATTTTGAAGAATTGGATGAAGCCGATTTATGCCACCTTAGGAATTGCAGTAATTGGCTTTATCGATCTTTGGCAAGTTGACAAGCGCTACCTCAACAAAGACAGTTTCGAAAAGTCTTTTTGGACCGACCAGTTTCAGCCTACGGCTGCAGATGAAATGATTCTTGCGCAAAAAGGATTGAATAACCGAGTACTAAATCTCAACAACCCTTTCAACGAATCCAAAACATCTTATTTCCACAAATCGATTGGCGGCTATTCACCGGTAAAAATCCGTCGTTATCAGGATTTGATTGAAAACGACCTTACCGCAGAAATTCAGGATGTGGGAAATTCTCTTAGAGGTGGCTCGATCGAATCTTTGAAAAGGGAGCGCATTCTCAACATGCTTAACACCCGGTACATCAAGGCCAATGAAGAGGCTGCCGGTGTAATCGTAAATCCATTTGCTTTAGGCAATGCCTGGTTTGTGCAACAAGTACAAAGCGTAAATTCTCCGGATGAGGAAATGGCAGCAACCCGCAGTTTTGATCCTGCAAGCACAGCCATTATCGACCAGAACAAATTCAAAACCAGCAAGAAAACCTTTGCTGCAGGTGGCTCCACAAAACTCACAGAAGCCAGAAGTAATTTATTAAAATACGATGTTGAGAATGCATCGGATGGCCTTTTGGTTTTTTCGGAGATCTATTACGCAGAAGGCTGGGTAGCCACAATCGATGGAAAGGAGAGCCCGATACTTCGCACAAACTATGTGCTTCGCGCCATGGAAGTGCCCGCCGGTAAGCATGAAATTGTTTTCCGCTTCCAACCAAAATCATTTACAAATGGCAACCGCATTTCCTTATTTAGCTCCATCGCTGTAATGGGCCTCCTCGCTTTTGCTGTATTCAAGGGCTTTACATCGAATAGCAAAAAAGAAGAAGAACCATCCTAATGACATGAAACGCACGCTTCTGTACATTCTCCTGATTTGTTTCTGTTCATCCGCGGGTGCACAGACAATCAAGGATTTGAACAAAGCAGCGCGGGATAATAGCGGAAAACGCCCTCAGGTAGGAGGCAGTCAGTATGCTGGGTCGAATGATGCCTTTGCAGCCTACATGCTTGTGCGGTCTTTTATCTGGATGGGTCAGGGCATGCTGCAACTTGGAAAAGAACAATCGCGGCTAGCAAAACGAAACAAGGAAGAAAACCACCTGTATTCCCTCGAAATACGGCCGCAGGCTGGATATGGATTGCGCAGTTTTGTACGGCTTCAACCACAGGCAAGGGCCAATCTTGGTTGTTTTTCGGTTGATTTAAAACAAACCATTTTGCAGGACGCAAATGCCGAATTCAAAACCCTGGGCCTGATGTTTTGGATGAATTTCTGGAACCGAGGCCGTTTCCGGCTGAGGGGTGGAGCCGGATCTCTTGGCATCAATACCAGTGGCGAAACCTTTTTCCAATACGGACTGGGTGCTGAATTTCATCCCAGTCAAAAAATCAGGCTGGAACTTGAAGCAAGTCAGACACAGAGAATGTACGGAACAGAAACCAGGCCATTCCGGGACCTCAATTTCAAGGTTCATTACCATTTTTGGACCAAAGGAATTCTCCAGGCTTCTGTTTTTGGAGGTGCGTGCAGTCAGCAGTTCTACAACGGACTGGACTTTACCTCACTGGATGCAGGGCTGAATTTCAGGCTATCGGCCAGTAAGTTTCGACAGAATTAAGGGAGGAACTTTAGAACATATCATTCCGAAAATTTTAATTTTGTCCAACTAGACTGGATGAAAAATGGATAAGCAAGAAGCAAAAATGGAGGCTCTTCGCTATGTGGAGAATGCCAGAGAAATTCTCAGCGAAAAGGGCAAAAAACAGGAAGGCTGGTACACAGATCCGAAGTATGTGAAAATGGCTGGTAACACCCTTTGGAATGGAGTCTTGGTGGCACTGGACTTTCGCTTCCCGGAAGTGAAGAAAGGAAAAGACCGTGGCTCCCAAGGGAAATACAGAGAAAAAATTCGGGATGGAAAAGCCTCACATCAATTCGAAACAGGCTATCAGGTTTGTCACTTGTCGATGGGCTACGATGGATTTGGAAAGGAAACCATTGTGCGGGAAGCCATCCAAGACATTAAGGCACTAATCGATTGGGCAACAGCCTGATTACCATCGCATCAAATTCGAACCCCAGGTAAATCCTGAACCAAAAGCAGTAAGACAAACCAAATCATTGGGCTTTAATCTTCCAGCCAGATTGGCTTCACTCAGTGCGATGGGAATCGATGCCGCAGTGGTATTTCCAAAGCGTTCAATGTTAGACACTATTTTCTCCTCCGGCAAAGTCAACTGCTCCTGAATGTAGCGCGTAATGCGAAGATTGGCCTGATGCGGAATCAGCAGATTCAAGTCTTCTTTTGAAAAACCATTCTTCTGCAAAATTTCAAGCGTTACTTCAGGAAAGCGCTGAACAGCATGCCGAAATACCTGATTGCCATTCATAAATGGTTTGGATTCTGCAGCCTGAACCGCCAGATCCTCAATGCGGCGCAAGGGGCGACTACTACCCGGATCTTTCAAAATCAATTCCTCAGCAAAATTGCCATCCGAATAAAGAATGCTGTCGAGAATTCCACGGCTTTCATCCTCAGAACGGGTAAGCAAAACAGCCCCAGCGCCGTCACCAAAAATAACGGCCATGGCCCTCCCCTCATTCGAAATATCCAAGGCAGACGACTGAATTTCAGAACCTACCACCAATACATTTTTATATACCCCGCTTCGGATATACTGATCGGCTACCGAAAGGCCGTACACAAATCCGCTGCATTGATTGCGAATATCGAGGGCCGGCACAGGTCCAAGTCCGAGGTCGCGCTGAAGTAAAACACCCGATCCAGGAAAATAATAATCAGGCGTAATGGTGGCAAACACAATAAAATCAACCTGAGAAGCCGGAATACCAGCCAATTCAAGGGCATTTTTGCATGCATTTGCGGCCATACCTGAAACAGTATCTTTGCCGGGTTCAAACCAGCGACGCTCGCGAATACCTGTCCGTTCCAGAATCCATTCGTCACTGGTGTCCATCCATTGAGAGAGCATTTCATTTGTAATGATTCGATCTGGCACATAGTGGCCAGTTCCTGTTATCCGGGATTTATACATGGATTAGCTTGCTTGTGAATTCTGTGGCAAATTAATAAATCACTTGCCGTGCAAGGTTTTTTTTGAAAGGCCATGATTGGGGTTTGTGCCGAACCCGTAGCTTTGATGCAGGGAAACCAGTTACCAATGCGCTTAGCCGGATTTTTTACCGCACTTTTTTTCTGCCTTTTAAATGGAAGTCAAGCCCAGCCCGGGCACTGGCGATATTTCGAATTATTCAATGGCGACACCATAAACCGCATCGACAGCAGTGGCAAAATGCAGGGACTTTGGAAATTCTGGGACAACAACCTATCCCTGATTCTGGAATGCCACTACGAAAACGATCTTCCGGTAGGAAAACAAAGCTACTTCCAGAAAAACAAGACCATTCTGGAACTCGAACCTCTTGGCAAAAAGAAAGAAATTGCCTGGCGCTACTTTGGAAGTGGACAGCTCGTGCAGGGAAAACTCCGCAAAAAATCCGGGAAATTTGAGTTTGTAAATGTTGAAGGACGAAAACTCAGCCGAAAAGAAATCAGCATTCTCACAGATTTGGTGGAGCTGGATGCCACTTACCAGGGCGGTTATTATGAACTTTTCAAGTATTTCCGGGAAAAAATAAGATACCCACGAACGCCCGAGCAACAGAAAAAAGGCGGTATCGTAGAAATCACATTTATGGTAAAAGAAAACGGCCTGATAGAGGATGTTCGCCTCGTTTCCGGATTCGATGTAGAATGCAATGAGGCCACGCTGGAATGTGTAAAATCCATGCCACGCTGGAGGCCAGCCACCGAAATGGGCTATACCTTCGATAGCATGGTGAAAGTTCCGGTACAGTTTAAACCACTGTAAACCTGTAGCCAGATTCAAAAATCATCATTTCCTTTTCAGGGATGGCATTCCTGCAATCCCGAATCAACACCTGATAAAACACATAAATTCCCTTTCTCCGCTGTAGATTTGCAGCCAACTCATTTCCACCAATGCTCAATCCTGTCATCATTTTCGGAGCCGGCAAACTCGGTCAGCTCGCCCTCGATGTTTTCACTTCCAATCAACTGATTGTTTACGGTTTTCTCGACGATAACACCCCCCTACACAACACCGAAATCGGAGAAGTGCCAGTGCTTGGAAGTACAGAAGATGATGGTTTTCTAAAACTCATTGGGAAAAAATGCGATGCCTTTGTGGCAGTAGAAAACAGTAAGGAAAGGAAATTTCTCCTGGAAATGCTGAAGGAGCGCCGCCATGTTGCGGCCGTCAATGCTTTTCACAAGGATGCAAGCATTTCACAATATGCAGAAATAGGACATGGCAATCTTGTTGGAGCCGGCAGCCGGTTAAGCGCTTTTTGCAAAATCGGCTCTTCATGCATCATTTACCCAAATGCTGTCATTGAAACAGGTGTATCAATCGGAGATGATGTTCGCATCGGTGCAGGCGCCTGCATTGGCGCCGCTGTTGAAATAGGAAATGGGGCTTTTATTGGGGCTGGTGTCACCATACCTGAGGGAATCAAAATTGGAAAAAATGCTTCCGTCGGTGCAGGTTCTGTACCCTTGACGGATGTGGCTGCCGGAAGCAAAGTGTTTGGCTTCCCGGCTCAGGCAATAAAATAATTCTAAACCTGAATCTTTTTTAGATTGTAGAATAGGTGCTTTGACTCGGATAGCGACGCACTTTGCCATCTTTCATGGTTACATTTAAAACATTGCCGGCCCATTGGGCGCTCACTGCATCGATGCTTTGAATCATGACATAAGTACCGGAGTTGTTGTAAATTTTAATATTTCTGCCTTCAATTTTCACCACTCCAAATGCGGGGTATTTAGGATCCCAAGCCATATCTAATTTGTTTTTTGATAAAATTTGGCCTGAAAGGATTTCCTCTTCGGCCTATAGGACAAACCTAACATAAGGCATTAAATATTCAAGCCAGTGCCTGCATGTTCAAATCATTTGCATTCGCAGCACACAGCCATTGCTTTGCGAGCAAGCATGCTGTATTTTTACGGAAAATCCGATTTGATTGCGTACCCAGGCTTTGCAAATCGACATCAAACAAAATTGCCGGTTGCCGGGCCGTGAAAATTCATTTTTCTACCCAATCCGCAACCACAGTGAAATAGAATGAACGAATTACCAAAAACAGAAAACCTTCCTTTAATGGAATCCTTCTACACCCTTCAGGGTGAAGGCTTTCATACCGGCCGACCAGCCTGGTTTATTCGTTTGGGAGGTTGTGATGTTGGCTGTGTATGGTGTGATGTGAAGGAAAGCTGGAATCCAGATGCGCACCCTAAATTCAGTGTAGAATCTATGGTGATGAATGCATTGGAAAACCCGGGTCGTTTGGCTGTAATCACCGGTGGAGAACCTTTGATGCACAACCTGGATGAGCTGACCGATGGGCTCAAAGCTGCAGGATTTGAAACCAACATTGAAACTTCAGGTGCATATCCACTGAGTGGACATTGGGACTGGATTTGCCTTTCTCCCAAAAAATTTAAATTGCCCTTGCCTGAGGTTCTGGCCGCGGCGCATGAATTTAAAGTGGTGGTTTACCACCGTTCCGACATCGAATGGATGCAGCAGTTTTTGCCCCATCTGTCACCAGATTGCAAATTATTTCTTCAACCAGAATGGTCTAAGGCAGAAGATATTACGCCCCTTCTATTGGATTTCATCAAACAAAACCCGGCTTGGAGGCTTTCTCTCCAGACCCACAAATACCTAAACATTCCATGAACGGGGAAACCGATATTTTACAGGAAGAGGAAACAGCACTTTTCGAACACCACCGGGTAATTGCAGATCCTGGCCAGGCACTCATGAGATTGGATAAATTCCTATCTGTCCGCCTGCCAAATACTTCCCGAACGAAGGTCCAGCTCGGTATAGAAACCGGCCTTGTTACCGTAAATGGAAAGGCAACCAAGGCCAATTACCAGATAAAACCTGGTGATGAGGTTTCGGTGAGCCTTCCCCATCCACGCAGAAACGATGAAATTATTGCCCAGGATATTCCACTGGACATCATTTACGAAGATGAAGTGCTGATGGTCGTAAACAAGCCGGCCGGCATGGTCGTGCATCCTGCTTATGGCAACTGGGAAGGCACGCTGGTAAATGCCCTGCTTTTTTACCTCAACCGGGATTTGCCGGAAGGAAGCGAGCAACTCAGACCAGGACTTGTGCACCGCACTGATAAAGACACATCAGGCTTGCTGCTAATTGCCAAGGAAGAAAAAGCCATGATGAAGCTCGCCAAACAGTTTTTTGAACACACTGTGGAGCGTACTTACAATGCACTTGTCTGGGGAACACCTTCGCCCAAAGATGGCACCATTAACCAAAGACTGGCCCGCAGCCCAAGAGACCGACGCTTAACCGAGGTTACGCAAAATGAAGAGATTGGCAAGCATGCCATCACCCATTTTAAAACAATGGAGAATTTCTCTTACACGAGTCTGATGCGTTGTAACCTGGAAACCGGGCGAACCCACCAGATCAGGGCCCACATGAAATGGCTGGGACATCCACTTTTTGCGGATGAAATGTATGGTGGAAAGTCGCTCATAAAGGGACCTGCATTTAACAATTACAGGGCCTTCGTAGATAATGCGTTTCGTCTTTGTCCGCGTCAGGCTTTGCATGCGAGGTCATTAGGATTTAAACACCCGGTAAGTGGAGAATGGATGCAGTTTGAAGTTGATTTGCCTGCTGATATGCTGGCTGTTATTTCAAAATGGCGGGAATACAAACCGCAGAACTAAGCAGCAGACTGCTTTTCCCTGTCCAGGTTATATTGCTCATACATAAAATCAGGTACCGGCCCCTGAAAAGCAGGCGCCTTTTGTGATGGTTTCTGCCATTCAAAAAATCCTTTTCCCAAGGCAAGGAGGAAGCCTGCCGCTAGGATGAGAATGAAAAGAAGCAATTCCGTTTTCATAATTTGTTTACCGGCTGCATCAGAAAAATCAAATCGATTTAGAAAAACCGGTGCCATTAACACGATCTCAACTTCCATGAGCAAAAACACAATGGCCGGCAGAAAAAACCTTAAATTAAATCGGCTTCCCAAAGGACCGGCTTCTTCACCACACTCATAAAAACTGAGTTTTTCCGGGTTGGGTTTGCGGGTTTGCAACAGCCAGGAAAGTCCAAATCCCAGTCCGACGAATACCAGACCACCGGCAAAAAATACCAACAAAGGAAGATAAGCAGACTGCATGAGACAAAAGTAAACAAAGCCCCGGTTTTTTCAGGGCATAGGTTTTTTACCTTTGCATCAAGCAATGGATTTACGCGAAACCATACAGAAACTCCGGAACTACGAAATCCGAATCCGAAAAGCGCTGAACACACGCTTGCAGGGGGATTATCATTCTGTTTTCAAAGGTTCAGGACTCGAATTCAGCGATGTGCGAGAGTACCAGTACGGAGATGATGTGCGAACCATCGACTGGAACGTATCGGCGAAAGGGCACGGCACTTTTGTAAAAACCTTCAAAGAAGAAAAAGAGCAGACCGTGATGTTTTTGCTGGATGTTTCAGCTTCTCAGGAGGTAGGGAAATACGGCGCCAACAAACTGGATTTGTGCAGGGAAATTTGCGGTGTGCTTTCGCTTTCTGCAGTAAAGGAAGGCTCTCAGGTTGGGGTAATTGCCTTTAGCAATAAGCGCGAAAAGTTTATCAAACCAGGAAAAGGCATGCAGCAGGCATACCGCATTATTTCTGAGTTATACAACCTGAAAAATCAGTCACAACTCACCGATTTGAATGCGGCCATTCACTTTACCATGACAATGCTGAAGCGTAAAAGCATCGTCATTGTGCTTAGTGATTTCATTGACAAAGATTACGACCAGGCCCTGCGCACACTTAGCCGGAAGCACGATGTTGTGGTGATCCATCTCATGGACAAACGGGAGGAAGATTTTCCCCGGCTTGGCATTTTGCCACTTTACGACCCGGAACAGAAAAAGGCTTTTTGGATAAATACTTCCCTTCCCGGTTTTACAAAACTGGTGAAGCAACAATTTTTGCAAAACAGGAAGAATTTGGAAGAACTCTGTCGGCAGCAGAAGACCAATTATCTGGCCATCAATACCACAGACGATTATGTTTCGGCACTTGTTCGCCTTTTCAGAATCAGGAATGGAAAGTAATTCGAAGGAAATAAAAAGCCGCGACTGGCACCCACTTGAATACGCCCATGTTTTCCTTTGGCTGGTAAAAGACCTTTGCTGGGCACAAGGCTGGAAATTGGCAGGAACCATCATGGTACCGCCTGCCATTACAGTGGCCATCATCATCACATGGCTTCAGCGAAAAAGAGCCCTTACGCTGGTGCACAACATTGCAATTTCCATTTGGATCAGTTCCAACAGCCTTTGGATGCTGGCCGAATTTTACCAGAAAGAATCCTGGATGAAACCTGTCAGTTCTGTTGGCTTTATCCTTGGTCTTTTGATTTTGGCAATTCAGTATGCCAAATTCTTTTGGCTTTTGGTAAGGACAAGAGGCAATAATCGCCTGGGTTTAAAGAAGGTTTACTTAAATTAAACAAGCGATTTCCTGTGTTGCGAACAAGCAAAAAATCGAATTATTAAACACCAAACCTCTTAAAATCAGTGAACCCGCTTTTTTCAAAGCGCCTATTGTTCATGGTTTTTTTACACCGTCAAATGTTATTCTGAAATTTTAATTTCTGGATTTATCTTCAACAAATCTGAAATCATTTCATCATTGCTTTCTGGCGCAATATATATTTCATCATATTTATTATACTTAATCACAAGTCCTTTTGTCGCCAATGCTGGTTTTAACCCGCTCCACATGGTTTTACCTTTCAACACTTCTTTAAAACTTAGAATATCAATTTTACCCCTAACAAATCCACAACGATAGATTAATTCATTGTTTTCAATTTTATAATAAGTATCAAAATAAATCCAAAGTATTATAATTGGGAGAATAAACAATGGCAGAACACCAAATGGCTTCTCAATAAAAGTATTCATATCGAGAAAGAAAATTATTATTGGAAATACCATTACGCCAATTAAAACATACCTGATATATCCTTTTCTGTTTGCCTTATAAATTTTCATCTGATTAATTTTAAGAAATACACACTAGGGTTCGATGTGCGCAATAAAAAAAAATCACCTGAAAAATTTTCATTCTCAGGTGATAAAATTTAATGAATGTCCTACGGTTGTCCGGAAAGAATTGTAACCGGATAAAAAGTGGCCTGCCTTTATAAGGCTAATTGATTATGCGGAAAAGGACTTTTTCAGTTCCTCCACATCCACTTTTTTGATAACGGGAGTTAGGGTAAGTTGCTTAATGCGCTTTACGCGTGCATTTGCCTTTGCCTTATTCCTTCTGTCTTTTCTTTTAAGTCTTGTTACTCCCATGGCATATGAATTTCGGGGTGCAAAGATGCTTAACCAGTTTATTTTATCCAAGCAACTTCAATTAAAATCCTTAGTTTTTTTTCTCGCCTTCCGGATAAGAATCTGGCTGGTAGTCAACTCCTCCAAAAAAATGCAACATCAATGACTTGCTGAGGCGGCTTGTGAAAGTTACCAACAGAACCACCAGAGAAGCTGAAATCCCAAAATACACATAAGGACCCGGGTCGTCGAGAAGCACATAAGTGGCAACGCCAGAAGTCACCATAATGGCCACATTCAAGGCATAATTAAAATACAATGCGCCTTCAAAAAAAGCCGGTTCTCCCTCAAACCGCAGGTTACAAACCGGGCAATGAATATTCAATCTTCGCCCAAACCTTAGACTAAAAGGAGAATCAGTGAAGAGATTTCCTTTCCTGCATCTCGGACAGCGGCATTGAATGATGGCATTAATTTGTGATAGTTCGCTCATAAATTAAGGGTGCGATTACGGAAAATAAAGGTGCAATTAGTCAAAATCGATCCATTAAAATCATGAGCAAAACCGGGATGGACACAGCCACGGAAAATGCCTACTTTTGCAGCAGTGAAGCCACTTCTTTCTCTCAATCATTACTTCTTCCGGTACAAGTATTACTTGCTGATGGGCATCGCATTTGTGGTGCTTTCAAACCTTTTTGCGATTTACCCAGCGCAAATGGTTCGGTCTTCTTTTGATCTGGTGGCCAAGCACTTAAGCACCATTTCAAATATTGAGTCGGAAGCAGATAAAGCCACGGCAATCAGCATCCTCAAGGAGGATGTTTTACGCTATGGTCTACTGATCGTAGCCATGGCTTTCATTCGGGGACTCTTCCTTTTCTTCATGAGGCAAACCATCATTGTGATGTGTCGCCATATTGAATTTGAGCAGAAAAACGATATTTTTCAAAAGTACCAGGCACTTCCCCTCAGCTTTTACCGCCGCAACAATACCGGCGACCTCATGGCCCGGATTTCAGAAGATGTAAGTCGGGTAAGAATGTACACAGGACCTGCAATCATGTATGGAATCAACATGCTGGTTCTGTTTGTGATGGTCATCGGATACATGGTTTCAGTGAGTGCCGAGTTTACCTTGTATGTGCTCATGCCATTGCCCATTCTTTCTGTATCGGTTTACTACATCAATTCGGAAATTCAGCGTCGCTCCGACCTGATTCAGAAAAGTCTTTCCGGACTTTCCACTTTTGTGCAGGAAGCATTTAGCGGCATCCGTGTGATCAAAGCTTTTGGAAGAGAGCAGGATTCCGTTCGGCAATTCGGAGAAGAAAGTCACCTATACAGAGACCGGTCCATTCACCTGGGCAACCTCAATGCTTGGTTTTCTCCGGTCATCATAAGCTTAATCGGACTTAGCAGCATCATTACAGTATATGTTGGTGGACAACAGGTTATCGCAGGAAAGATTACCACAGGAAACATTGCCGAGTTTCTCATTTATGTGAACATGCTCACATGGCCGGTTACTTCCCTTGGCTGGGTTATTTCCATGGCGCAGCGGGCAGCGGTGAGTCAATCCCGGATCAATGAATTTCTAGATGAAAAATCGATGATTGTTTCAGATGAAAATCTGGAACTTCCAATCCTTGGAAGTCTTGAATTCCGGAATGTTTCTCTTACTTATCCCGAGACTGGCATTCAGGCTGTAAAGGATGTTTCCTTTAAGGTAAGTCCGGGCCAGAGCATTGGAATTCTGGGTAATACCGGAAGTGGAAAATCGAGTTTGGCAAACCTGGTTTGCAGGTTATTCGATCCGGATTCCGGGGAAATTCTGGTAGATGGCCGATCGATTCGCGCATGGAATCCACAATCTCTCCGAAAACAAATTAGTTATGTGCAGCAGGATGTTTTTCTGTTTTCCGATAGCATTCGCAACAACATCTTGTTTGGAAACCCGGAACTTTCCGAACAAGAAATGCGAAAAGCTTCCCTTCAGGCAGACCTCCTTGAAAATGTAGAAAGGTTTGAAAAACAATTTGAAACCGTAATTGGCGAAAGAGGAATTACCCTTTCCGGAGGTCAAAAACAGCGCGTTTCAATTGCGAGGGCGCTTGTGCTGAAGCCCAAAATTCTTGTCCTCGACGATTGTCTTTCTGCCGTTGACACTTCAACAGAAAAAACCATCCTCAATCACCTGAAAGAGGAAATGAAAGGCAAAACCACAATGATCATTTCCCATCGGATTTCTTCTGTAAACCTTGCCGACAAAATTCTTGTAATGGAAGATGGCTGTGTGGTTCAAGCCGGAAACCATGAGGAACTAATCATCCAGGAAGGACCTTATAAGACCCTGTTTGAAAAACAATTGGCAAATGAAGAAGCATGAAAAAGCCTTGGTTATTTCCCGCCTTCCTCCTGTTAATTTTTTTTTCCTGTACTGAGGAAGAAAAACCAGCCACTACCCCGAAAGGCATTTTGCCCATGGACTCCACTGCCCTGGTTTTGCGCGACATTCATGAACTGGAATCCGCATTGATGGTCTCTTCCATCCGGCAAGATTCCACCCAAAACCTTTACCGAGCACTGGAACCTGATATTTTCCGCAAATACAAATTGGATACAGGCCGATTAAACCGAAGTTTGCGGTATTATTCCTCCGAACCATATTTGCTTGATTCGCTTTACCATGTGGTTCTAAAAAAGACCGATTCCACGGCGGTTTTTCAGCCTTGATACTTTAGAATTGGATGAAAAATCAAAGGTTCAGATGCCCCGATTTTCCTCCATATTTGTACCTTAGCAAAAACTCCATTGGGTAAAAAAGTAGATCTTGCCTGGGCACGCCAGTTTGGAAACCTTGAACTGCTGGCTAGACAGCTGGTAGAAGGTTTTATTACCGGTTTACACCGCTCGCCCTATCACGGATTTTCGGTGGAATTTGCAGAGCATGTACTCTACAACCCTGGCGAAAGCACCCGCCATATCAACTGGAAAGTATTTGCAAAAACCGACCGACTTTACACGAAGCGCTATGAGGAGGAAACCAACCTCCGATGCCAGATCCTTCTGGATGTTTCGCCTTCGATGTACTTGCCAAAGCCCAATCAAGAAAAACTCACATTTAGTATTCTGGCTTCGGCGGCCATTATGCACATGTTAAGCAAACAGCGCGATGCCGTTGGTCTGAGCACATTTGCCGACGGGGTGATTAGCCAAAGCCCGACAAGGTCTATTTCTGGTCATGTGCACAAGCTCATCATGCAACTTGAAAAAATCATGCAGGAACCAATTTCTGCAAGCCGGTCTTCCGTGCCTGAAGTAATTGACCAGTTGGCAGAGTCTTTTCACAGACGCTCACTGGTGGTGATTTTCAGCGATTTATTCAGCGATGCGGACCCAGAAAAACTATTTAGTGCACTGGCACATTTAAGGCACAACAAACATGAGGTGTTGCTTTTTCATGTGATGGATTATCGGCAAGAAGTAGAATTTGAGTTCCGAAACAAGCCCTATATTTTTGTGGATGCCGAAACCTCGGAGCAGGTAAAACTTCATCCAACCGACATTCAGCAATCTTACCGCGAAGCCATGCACAAGCTAAATCAGGCAATTCGCTTGCGCTGCGGACAAATGAAAATTGATTATGTCGAGGCCAACACGAACATGGATTTCAGTCAGATTCTGATGAATTTCATGACCAAGCGAAGCCGGATGGTGTAGGAAATTGTATTGCTGCAGTTTTGTCGGAGGTTGAAAAAATTAATAGTCATACCATTTTGGTGTTCTTCGCCTAGTTGCAGATGATGTGCTTTTAGTTGTTTAAAATACCAAGGGAGGTAAAATGCAAGAACACAAAATTTCCCTTACCTTTAATCCATGGAAAATTTGCTTGAACGAATCAGCATTGATCCGGAAATCTGCCACGGAAAGCCCTGCATCCGAGAAATGCGATATCCAGTGGAAATGCTGCTGGACCTGCTTTCTTCTGGAATGTCTACCGAAGAAATTCTGAGTGATTATCCATCCCTAGAAGTGGAGGACATCCAGGCCTGCCTGCTTTATGCATCAAGGCTGATGAAAGTGAAATCCATCCTGCGGCTTTCCGCATGAAGTTTCTGATTGATGCCCAATTGCCGCTGGCACTTGCTCATTTCATTAGATGGAATGGATCAGAATGTCTGCATGCATTTGATTTGCCGCTTAAAGACCGGACCCCCGACAGCGAAATTCGGAAGATTTGTCTTCAGGAAGAATTTATTCTCATAACCAAAGACCGGGATTTTCTCGATTCCCATTTGCTTCGAAAAATTCCGCCTAAACTACTGCTGATTTCCACTGGTAATATTTCCAACCGAATTCTGCTTGACATCTTAAAGCAAAACTGGCAAACCATTCAGGGCTTGTTTGAAGAAAACAATCTGCTTGAACTCGATAATGCTGAACTGATTGCTCATAATTCCTGATTTTGCGAATCGCACCGTAAGCTCGATCATATTGGTGTTTTTCACCAACAAACCAAAGCTTAGCCTATTCACCACTTTCTTGTTTGGATTTCATATGAAATTCTACCTTTGCATAAACTATTGAATCTTATTATGACAAGTTTAGACCGTATTGAAAGAGGAATAGAAGCCTTACAAATCAGTCAGCTCAGGACCGATGCCCAGTTGGCTAAAACAGATCAGCAGCTGGCTAAAACAGATGCTCAATTGGCCAAAACCGAACGCATTTTGAGCGGAATTGGCATTAACTTGGGACATGCTGCAGAGGAATTCTTTGCAAATAGTCTGCAGAAAAATAAGAAGCTTGGGAAAGTAAAGTTCGATGCCGTAGCCCTCCAACTGAAAGGACACAAAGGGAAAGTACAGGATGAATTTGATGTTGTCATGTATAATGGCAATGCAGTTGGCCTCGTAGAAGTGAAGCACAAAGTTCATCCTTCGGATGTAGACCAATTGATTACGCGAAAGCTTCTGAACTTCAAGGCCTTGTTTCCAAAATATGCGGATGCTGCTTTTTATCTGGGCATTGCAGGAATGAGTTTTCCTCCGGAAGTTGTGGAAATGGCAGAAAATGAGGGGATAGCCGTACTGCGTCAGGTTGGCAATGTTCTTACCATGAATGAAAATCTGAGGAGGTATTGAACATCCTCCAGGCTTTAAATCTTCTTCGTTCAGCTACTTTCTAAAAGTTCTACCAAACTTTCAAAAGCCAGCAAAATGGCCTGGTTCAGGATTTCTTCCCGACTGCCGTTCAGGTTCCAATCTCGGCTGAAAAGTTCCTGCCCGGAAATTCCGAAACAGATAAAAACTTTTCCTGGCGGACTTGAAATTTTGTAATCATTTACCGGTTGGGAGGCCGAGCCAGTGATGGCAAGAACAATACCAGCATCTGGAAATAAGCGGCTTATCCCTTCAGCCATCGCCCTTGTTACTTCCGCTGATTCTGCGCCATTATCAAGCAGCAATTCTTCCGAAACTCCCAAAAGCCGCACTTTACTTTCTTTGGTATAGCAAACCACTGATCCAAGCAAAACCGAAGAAGCTCCCGCAATCCAGGTAAGACTCCCGCTGAGTAATCCTCCTGTCATGCTTTCAGCAAAGGCAATTTTCAAGCCCCTGGCTTTAAGTTGGTCCAGCAATTCTGCCGCCGATTTTCTGATGGTTTCCTCCTCTGCGCTATTTCCTTTATTCATTTCTGAAAGGTATTACCAAAAATAAAAACGGCTGCTGATGAAACCACCTTGAAATTCCTGAATTTTATTGCCTGCTGCATCCAGTCTCAAAATCCGGCTTTGTTGCTGATAATCTTTTGCATCAGAAATCCACAATTCTTTCCGTATCGGATCAAGGCCAAGTCCGTACCAATTTCCGGCTTCCAGCGGATACCGCAAAAAGTTTCCCTGCGCAATGCGACACAAGCCTTTGTTGAGAAAATACAGCGTGTCGCCGTTGATACCCGAAACCAACCTGTCGGGAACAGCATCCCGGTTTTCATTATACCAGTTCTGTTCTATCGCTTTGGTTTCAGGATTGAGGAGGAGGAGGCCGGGTGCTGTTTCGGATCCCTCTTCAAAGCTGACCCAGATTTTTCCATTCGGTCCGGCGCATATCGACCTTGCTTTGCCGGGAAGAAAAAGGGTGTCTGAAATCCTGTCGCTTATCGGGTCAATCCCTAACAGATATTCCCGCTCACGGCAAACCACCCAAACAAGACCATCCGATAAAAGCATTTCCTCTGTCCAGCCCGAAACATCAATCCTACCAGAAGGCTTGTTTTCGCCCCGTTTAAGAATAGAAATTCCTGAGGCATACAAATCACTCACATAGGCCTTTTCAGCGGAAACCGGATAGAGAAAGCGCGGTGAAGTAAATCCGGTAATCGTTTTTTTCAAGCTAAAATCGGAAACATCCAATCCCTCCAAACGGCCTGAGTTGTTCACCACCAGCCAGAGCAAACCATCCCAAAATGCAGCTGATTGCAAGACATCGCCAAGCGGCCTGTTGTTTTTCCTGCTGAATGCCTTCCATTCAGATTTCCCAGTGCGAAGATTTACAAGGCCTGCCTCTGCGTTTCCCCAGCGGTAATTTCCTTCCGAACAAACCAGCATCATTTGCCCATTTTCCAATTCGGGAAAATCGGATGGTTTTGTGGTTTCTTTTTCACCACAGGCACCGGTGACTGCAAGGATGAGGAGAAGAGAGAACAGCTTCTGGATCATTGCAGAATCAATATTTTACGTGATTTAGCCTGATTTTTTTCCCTGATGAAATAGATGCCGGGCAAAACCCAATAAGGAATCTGCAGGGATTGCCCACCAGAAGGAAATTCAGCAATCAGCTTACCTGAAATTCCGAAAAGGAGAAGGGAAAAATTTGGTTCTGATGAAATCACCTGAAATTTATCTCCAGCCATCAGAACAGAAGGCCAGACAATTGGCGATTCACTTTCAGCCAGATTCAATCCAGCAATGGCATCGAGGTCAAAACCCCCGGATTCAAAATCAGTAGGCCAGGGATCATTGATAAGATTGCCCTT
This sequence comes from Cytophagaceae bacterium, assembly GCA_947441055.1. Taxonomy (GTDB): domain Bacteria; phylum Bacteroidota; class Bacteroidia; order Cytophagales; family Flexibacteraceae; genus CAMDMI01. The sequence goes on from CANETC010000008.1 coordinate 25,373, forward strand.
AGAATCAAAAGTTCCAAAGGCAGAATCAAGGGAACCAACCACATCCCGGATTCGAACTTCTGTAATGGAGTGAATATCCAATCCCAGCTGAGAGCCCAATTCGGCCAAGTCAAAGCCTGTTCCAAATCCTGCTCTGTATTTTCCTGCGAGGTTGTGAATCCTTCGGGCATCCAGTGTATCGAAAGGGCCTGTCTGATTTTCAGTTTGAATTTCTGAAACCGCAGGAAATAGAAAAAAATCCTTGCCGTTGCTGCTTACTTCAACAGTAGCAAATTCGAGAAAACCATTTGAAAACCCATTTTCAAAAACTGCAAAGTCCGGACCAGGTCCATCTGAAATCGGACTTGGAAATGAAACGATGATGCTGCCGCCATCCCCTAAACTTAAAATTCCATTTGTGAGCGCTGCACCTAGAACATTTTCCTCTGTCCCGGTTGATACAAATCCCTTTGAAATGTCGTCGATTTTTCTGGGGCCCCTTTCAAAATGCAGCACCTTGCTGGCCCAGGTCCGGATTTTTGGTGAGTCATGCGGAATGGCCAGACTACCGGAAATGCCTGCTGCCGGGTCAAAAGATTGCCCGAAAATTTCACCCTGAAGCAACAGGAAAAAAAAAGAATAAAACAGCGGGCGGCAGAGTGTCTTCACAATAAATTTGCAGGTGTAAAGGTAGGAAATTCATGAGCTGAGAATCATGGAAATTATGCTGCCTAAAATTAACAATGGAGAATAAATCATCAGAAGCCATAAACCGTTGGATTATCCCGGTTGGAATTTTCATCGTAATTGCCTCAGTGCTAGGCATTGGAGCTTATCAGGCCTATTACAACCCGAAGCCACCACGGATTTTGGACACATATGGCAACCAAGAAATTGACTCAACAGATGAGAAAGGAAAACCTTTGGTTGTGAAAGTGGTGCACCAAGTACCGGACTATTCGTTTACAGACCAGGACGGAAAAACTGTAACTCAGACCACTACAGAAGGCAAAACCTATGTTGCAGATTTCTTTTTCACCACATGTAAATCCATTTGCCCAATTATGGGAAAAGAAATAATGAAGTTAACCGCGCAGCTGGCTGAGGAAGAAGATGTGCTTTTCCTCTCGCATACGGTAGACCCCGAAACTGACAGCGTTCCCCAACTTAAAGCCTATGCCAAAGAGCACAATGCCAAAGCGGGTCAATGGTATTTCCTAACAGGTGAGAAGAAAAAACTTTATGATATGGCAAGGAAAGGCTATTTCGTTACAGCCACAGAAGGAGATGGAGGTCCGGACGATTTCGTGCATACCCAGAACTTTGTTTTGGTGGATAAATACCGGCACATCAGAGGATATTACGACGGAACCGACAGCACTGAAATGGAAAAACTGTACCGCGACATTCGCCTGCTCAAAGAGGAATATGCCTGGCGAGATGCCGGAGGAAAATGATTCTTAATCCCGGATTCGGAAAACAAACCGAAGCAAGCGAAACCGAAGGACCAGAAAGGTAACAAGGCTTAATGCCCAAATTACCAAAATATTGAACAGCTCGGTTGGATAAAAGCGACCGGCAAAATGCTTGAACGGCGCATACAAATGGGTGCGAAAATCCAGAAAATGATCCGGCTCCGGTTTTTGATAACCCGGCTTTTCCTTTCTGAAAATCCCGTCAGGAGAAACCTCAAGCCTTGGTTGCATGGCAAAGTCTTCCGACAAAAACCTTGCTACCTGCTCATTTTCATAACGCTCCTTTAAACCAGCAAGTACACTTTTTCCTGAACTGTCGAAACCGGCTTGCCGGTAAACTCTATCAAGATCTGCCTGAAGTTGGCCATACTGTTTGTTGTAATGGCTCACAAAATCCTTTATCCTTTTTTGAACCGCAGAATGTGCTGGTTGGCTGATTCGGTCATTCTTCAAAAGAAAATTAAAACCTTGAGCAGATAATCCAAACCTGGTAGATTCTTTGCGGAGTTCATTGAAAAGCAATTTCCGGCGTTGCGCATTTTCTTCAGTACTTCCTTCACTATGGTAGGCTGCTTCAGAAAGCCTTTCAAGTTCAGGCAAATAGGCCGACCGCCTGTAGTGGGCCTCCTCTCTTTTCGACTCAATTTCAAAAATCTGGCTTTGAAATGGGTTGTTCTTAAACTGAGCCACCATAAGCGCCTCGTATGCCCACCTGGCAACCATCGCCTCACCAACAATTGGCACCTTTCCGGGACATTCCACAAAAGGATTCAGTCTGTCGTATCGCACCAAAGCCCCACCCAGAACTATTTGCGGAATAAGCAGAAGCGGAATTAAAATATAGACCACCACCGCATTTCGAAAGGTATCCGACAATACCAGGCCCAATAAATTGGCCCAGCAGGAAGTAGCAAAAAGTACCATCCAAAACTCCATCCCGGTTTTGGGAACTTTTAGCACCCAATCAGAAATGAAAACAAAGGCAAGCGTATGAACCAGGGACAGCAGAAACAACAACAGGACCTTTGCAATGAGGTACGAATCCCGGTTGAGGTGTAGGAATCGCTCTCTTTTTAAAAGAAGTCTGTCCCGGATAATTTCCTCTGCACTCACGCTCATGCCCATGAAAAGCGCCACAATCACCGACATGAAAAAATAGGCCGGGATGTTTTCATTGGTGGAAAATTTGTAGGCTTTTTCCAGGAAATTGTCAGTTGGCGCATAACGCACAACCAGAGCCAGGAGTAAGGCAAGGGCAGGCGCTTCCAGAATGTTGATAAGCAGATATTGCTTGTCATGGATTTTCGCAAGAACATCCCTGCGGAAATACAGACCAATCTGTTTAAAAAAGCCAGGCTTTATGGTTAGGTGTGGAACGGGACTCGTTTCGGTTTCCACTTCTGGTAAACTGAAATTTTTCCTGAACCGCATTTCCCAATCCTGAGGCTGAAATTTTCGCTGATCAGAAAGGTGGCCATCCTCCTTTACAAGTTTGGTTTCCAAAATATTGAAAATCTCCGCAGCGTCTGCTGCTTCTGCATTTTCAGGAAGCGCAGGCAACATGGCTTCTTTGCGGAAATAAGGCACAGCCTCAAGCGGATTGCCATAAAAAACAGGATTTCCACCTGTATCCATTACCATTAGCCGATCGAACATCCGGAAAATTTCCGCAGAAGGCTGGTGTATGATTACAAAAACGAGCTTGCCCGTAAGGGATAAATTCTTGAGCAACTCCATGGTGCGAAGACTATCGCTGCTGCTGAGGCCGGAAGTCGGCTCATCCACAAAAAGCACCCAAGGCTGCCGGACAAGTTCAAGACCGATGTTGAGTCGCTTTCGCTGCCCACCCGAGATTGTTTTTTTGGCCGGAGAGCCGACCTCTTTATCTCTGGTGGCAGCCAGCCCAAGTGAATCCAGCATCCGGTCGGCCATGGACACAATTTCATGCTCAGGCAGATTTCCAAAACTGAATTTCGCTGCGAAATACATGTTTTCAAAAACCGTGAGCCTTTCATTCAATAAATCATCCTGTGGAATATAGCCAATTACACCTTCAAGCTCTATCCCATCGCGATGCACATCGAGGCCATTGATTAGAATTTTACCTTGATCAGGCTTCTCATTTCCATTTAAAACATTTAAAAGCGTAGATTTTCCACAGCCGCTGGCACCCATGATGGCAACCATCCTACCCCCTTTTTCTGAGAGGCTGATGTCATTAAGGCCAATCCGGCCATCAGGAAACCGAAGGCTCAGGTTGCTTGCCTGAAAATTGATTTTGGGTTTTTCCCCCGGATCTGAAATCCTTTCCTGTATGTAACTGAAGAAAAGTGGTCCAATTCCCTGCTGACGCAAACTTGCACCCGGCGCCCAGATTCTACTGATTCCAGACTCCATAACTTGACCGTTGAGAGTGGTTTCCTTTTTGCCGTTGTATTGAACAAAATAGGTATCCGTTCCTCCCAATTTCAGGATGGCCAGATTTCCCGAAAAACCTGGAAAAGCCCAGAAATTATCTTCAGGAATTTCTACAGGCTTACTGTCAGATACGATCAACACATCCTTTGCCGGAGTGCTAAAAACCCCATTTCCAATGGCAAACTCTCTCAGAATTTCGACATCCCGCACCGGAAGATTCAACAAGCCTGGCAGAATATTCAGTATTTCATCCTCTGCAAGACTTATCTGATTGTCTGATAATGAAAGTTCAATGAGCTCCAGGAAAAGATAGTACCGCTGCGAGAGCAGTAATTCCTTGTTTACTGTTTGAGAAATTTCCCGGAGTTCCTTCTCCAGCCAATCTTTATTTCCAAAATTTGGTGCATATTCCAGACACCATTTCTCTAGAAGCTGAACGAAATGCGCTACCGAATCTGGTGAAAGATGGGTACTTAGAAATCGGGAAATGCGCTTTTTTTCACCATCAAGCAGACCATCTGATCCTGCAAACAAGGCATAAAGCCGAAGAATCGAACGGAGCAGTGGTTCATTCATTGCAATTCACCTCCGGCTATTTGCTGAATTAAGGAATCATTGCTGTCCGGATTTTTCCTACAGCTGCATCCAACTCTGAAAGTTCGGAATAGCTTGGAGAAAATCCACCTTTGTTTGAAGCAACTTTATTGGCCCAATCCCCTTTTTTGTAAATTCCAGAAAGCTCTTTCAGCATACCCAAAAGCTTGGTGGCTTCAGGATCTTCACCGGTTTTTTCAAGCAATGAAATAAGGCTATTTACAGACGCTTCCTGGTCAATAATGGTTTTATACAGCGGTATAAGGATTTTATCCTGCTCAGCTTTCGGAAGTCCTGTTGACGGATATTCCCGGATAAGACCACCTGTAATGTAAAGACCCTCAATTACTGCACCTGCAGAAAGAAGTGCAGCATCCTTTGCCTGCTCACCTGATTTCAGTAAATCTGAAGACTTTTTTATGGTAGCATCTGTGAGCAAAATAAGAGAGTCTTTGTTTGAGAGATTCCTTTCAACACTTTCCAGCATATCAGCATCAAAAGCATTGGAAACCCCAATTCTGTCCGCCATTTTCTTCCCTGAAACAAAGGAAGCAACAGCATCTTTGCCCTTGTCATATGCTGCCATGTATGCGATATCGGCACCGAAAGCACCTAAACAAAAAGCTGTTGCAGAAGAGTTTCCTACGGTTCGGTCAGCTGCCTTGCCATCGCAAAGCAATGAACTTCTGTATTCAGCTCCGGTGCGGGAAATGATGTTGGGAACAGTAGAAGGTTTTGGAATAAGCGCAAGCAATGAATCTACTGCATTGAGTACGCTGGTCTTTTTGTCAAGGACGCCTGTAGAAGTGGTATCTATTTGATTTTCACTGCCTTTATTATCATCTGAACCACCGCAGGAAGCTAGTATGACAGCAGGAAGTATTGCCAGAGCAGCAATTTTCCGATAGTTGAATTTCATTTTTAACATTTTCTATTGTGATTGGAACTTCTCCTTGGATGCAATAATACAAGATTTGCAATTTTCGAAATGCACAAATGACAAATACATCAAATTAATAATTGATTTCACACACCAAGGCAGCAGGGAATTTGACATACATTTGAACCGTGAACGACTTATTGAATCTGTTTAGTTTTCTACTGAATTCGGAAGAACTCATTTCAAAAGGTGGTTTGTTGCTTGTTTGCATTATTGTTTTTGCAGAAAGTGGCATATTCTTTTGCTTTTTTCTGCCCGGCGATTATCTGCTTTTTACTGCAGGGATGTTTTGTGGACTGGGTTTTATCAAATTTCCAGTCATCGTTTTGCTGGCTAGTATTTTAGGTTCTGCAGTTGCTGGGAACTACACAGGTTATTTTTTCGGAAAATATTTGGGCCAGCGATTGATGAAAATGAAGGATGGTTTTTTGTTCAAAAAGAGTTTCCTTACCAACACCGAAAAGGCCTTTCAACAATACGGAGGCAATGCTTTAATCGTGGGACGATTTCTTCCTATGATTCGGACTTTCGCACCGATTTTGGCAGGTATTAGTAGGATGCCGCACCTAAGATTTGCTGTTTATAACATCGCAGGCGCAGCACTTTGGGTCAATAGTCTTTGTCTGATTGGATATTTCCTCGGAAAGGAATACCCCGAAATTATAAATTATGTGGAGTACATAATTGTCGGGTTCATAATCCTTACCTCGCTTGCGGTTGGAAATTCAATATTAAAGCTTAGAAAAAAAGCATCTAGTGAATCATAAAACGGACAAATCCATTAATATTGCCAGATGCGAAAACTGGTTCTCCTAATTTTTTCGTTTTTTCTCTCCGCATGGCTTATGGCACAGGATGCCAATGAGTTAAAATCTAGGTACACCAAAAAAATGTACCCAGTTTCGATGAGGGATGGCGTGAAGCTCTTTACGGTTGTGTATGAGCCAAAAGACAAATCTCGCAAATATCCGATTCTTTTCAACCGTACGCCTTATGGATCAGGTCCTTATGGTCCGGATGAATTCAAAGAAAGCATTGGCCCGAACAGCCTCTTGGAAAAAAGTGGCTACATTTTTGTTTACCAGGATGTCCGTGGAAAATACATGTCGGAAGGACTTTTTGTGGATGTAAGACCATTTAAAACTGTAAGAAACGGCTCCAAGGATATTGATGAAAGTACCGATGCCTGGGACAGCATTAACTGGTTGCTGAAAAACATTAAAAATAACAATGGTAAAGTCGGCATGTGGGGCATTTCTTATCCAGGATTTTATGCCGCAATGGGCGCCTTGAGCAACCACCCAAATCTGGTAGCGGTATCCCCTCAAGCACCGGTAATGGATTGGTTTACAGGTGATGATTTTCACCACAATGGTGCATTATTTTTACCCCATGCCTTTGATTTTTTCAGCAGTTTCGGCAAGCCAAGAACTTCATTGACTACCGAAAGACCTGCACCATTTAAATACGGAACCGATGACGGTTACCATTTCTACCGTCAACTCGGTGCTCTCGAAAATGCCAATAAGGTTTACCTGAATTATGACATTGGATTTTGGAATGACCTGATGGCCCATCCTGATTATGATGCATTCTGGCAGGAGAGGAACGCACTTCAACATTTCAAGGGGATAAAATCGGCTACTTTGGTTGTCGGTGGTTTTTATGATGCCGAAAACCTTTACGGCGCTCTCAACCTTTATAAAACTATAGAAAAAAACAATCCTAAAGGGGAAAATTATCTGGTAATGGGACCCTGGAGCCACGGCCAATGGGCAAGAAACGATGGGCAAAAACTTGGACCCATCAATTTTGAAAGTAAAACATCTCTCTTCTTTAGGAAAGAAGTTGAATTTGAATTTTTTAACTATTACCTGAAAGGCGAAACTGATCTCGAACTTCCAGAAGCCTATGTTTTTGAATCTGGTGCGAATGTTTGGAAGGCATACAAGGAATGGCCCCCGGCAGAATCCGAAGAAAAAGAAATATTTCTTGCACCCTCGGGAGCGCTGTCATTTTCGCAGGCAGGACTTTCCAGTAAAGAAAGCTATCAGGAATACACCAGCGACCCTGCAAAACCTGTCCCTTACATTGATTCCATCGGAACAAGAATGAACAAGTATTACATGGTTGGTGACCAGCGATTTGCTTCCCGCAGAACCGATGTACTCGTTTTCGAAACAGAGCCGCTGAAAGAAGATGTTACCATGACAGGCCCCTTGGTTGCAGACCTTTTTCTATCCTCAAGCACAGATGATGCCGACTTTGTGGTAAAGCTGGTCGATGTATTTCCAGATTCAGAAAACAAAAAAGAAGGTGGAATACCGTTGGGTGGCTACCAAATGATGGTGCGGGGCGATGTAATGCGCAGTCGTTATCGGAAAAGTCTTTCTAAACCTGAGCCACTGGTTGTGAATGATATTAACGAGGTTAAATTCAACCTGAACGACATAAACCACACTTTCAGGAAAGACCATAGAATTATGGTGCAAGTACAAAGCAGCTGGTTTCCTTTGGTTGACTTGAATCCACAAAAATTTGTGAACATCAGCACAGCCAAAAAGGAAGATTTTCAGAAAGCAAAAATCAAACTCTTTCACACGGCCCGGTTTCCGAGCCACCTAAAGTTTCTTCAGCTCAAAAAATAGGGACTTTCAATTCTTCCTGTTTTAGCCACCATTGCTTTCCCTCACGTTTGATTTCTGTTGCCATTCCCAAAACCAAAGGAAAAGATGGCTTTCCATGTCCGGCAGGAATTCTAGAAAATATAGGAATAGAATCTCCTGCCTTTTCACGAATCATTTCGGCTAGACTTATCGGAAATCCATAATCAAGGCAATCTGTAAATTGCCCAAGTAGAAATGCCTTTACGCCAGAAAAAACTCCGGACTTAAAAAGCTGACTGAGCATCCGATCTATTTTATGATAGGCCTCCCCGGTTTCCTCAATGAAAACCAATTTATCCTTGAAAAATCCTTCAGGCAAGCGGCAATCATAATGCGCAAGCAAACTCAGGTTTCCTCCTGAAATCTGTCCATTAATGGTCAAATCAAAAGGAAATTCAGCTTGAAGCTCATATCGAATCGGCAACCTACCCGCTAAAAACCCATTCTGCGCAAGGCAGGCTGGAATTTGCGCCAATTGCCCATAATGAATTGCCATCGGACCATGAATGGTTGCAAAACCCCTGGCTTGTAGCATGCAATGGAGAAAAGTAACATCACTGAAACCAACCACCCACTTTGGGTTTTGCGCAAATTTTGCAAAACTAAGTTGCTCCGAAATTCTGCTTAAGCCATAGCCACCACGACTGCATAAAATCATGCGCGCATTAGAATGATTCATGGCCCACTGAAGGTCTTCAAGTCTTTCTTGATCGGTTCCGGCAAATCGACCCCATGTTTTTTCGAGGTTTGGACCTCGCTCCACCTGATACCCCTGCCGGATTAAGGTTTGTATACCTGCCTCCAGGTCAGATACTTCGGGACTATAAGACGGGCTGATTACAAGAATCAGGTCTCCGGATCGCATTGGCGCAGGATTAATCATGAGGGCAATTTGACTTAATTTTTCCTTACTTGGCTTTTAATAGTTTTTAAAACAAAATCAATGGAAGGAATGTCGGTACATGCGGCCGAATGGGAAAAACAAATCCGAGGGTTTTTGCGCTATCTCAGGCTTGAGCGCTCCGGTTCTGAGAATACCCGAAAGGCCTATGTCCACGACATTGGAATCCTCCAGAAATCTCTAATCTCAAGAAAACAAGACATTGGCCCAAAGCAGGTAACTTCTACCCAAATCAATGAATTGCTTCGCGATCTCACTGAAACAGGCATAGCACCACATTCACAGGCGCGAATTTTATCGGGAATTAAGGCCTTCTTTTCCTTTTTGGTTTTTGAAGACCAAATATCGGATAGCCCAGCGGCATTGATTCAGGGACCAGTTTTACCTAGAAAACTACCATCATTCCTTGAGGTGCATGAGGTTGATAAAATTCTGGAATGCCTGGAAATCGATGGTGCTGATGCCATACGCGACAAAATGATTGTTGAGCTTTTGTATGGTGGAGGACTTCGGGTTTCAGAACTAAGCAACTTACTGATTACGCAGATTTACACCGAAGCGTCCTATTTAAGAGTAACAGGAAAAAACAACAAAGAAAGGCTTGTTCCGATTGGAGAAGAAGCACTGAATGCCATTCAGAAATACAAGGATTTGGTAAGGTCTTCTATCCACATTAAACCGGGTTTCTCCGACCACCTTTTGCTCAACAAAGCAGGAAAAAACCTGAGCCGGATTTCCATTTTTAATATTGTGGTTAGGGCAGGAAAAATGGCCGGTATAAAAAAGAAAATCAGCCCACACACCTTTCGGCATACATTCGCCACCCACTTACTGGAAGGAGGAGCAGACCTTCGACTCATTCAAGAAATGCTTGGTCATGAAAGCATTACCACAACCGAAATTTATACCCACCTGGATATGCAATACCTACAGCAAGTAATCCGGGAATTTCATCCAAGAGCAAAGGCTTAATCGAGAATAAATTTCTAAATCGAACGAAATAATTTATGGCGACTATTGAAAATATCAATACCTCAGAAAAAACAATTCTGCACTATATGATGTTATACTAGTTATTGAAAAAATAAAAAAAACTAGAAATGAAAAAACTTAGAATTTTGTCCTCCCTTACTTGTACATTGGTTTTTGGCTTGCAACCTGGTTTTGCTCAGGATGCTCGCGTTCAGGTTGTTCACAACGCAGCCAATGCACCTGCGGTAGACATTTTCCTGGGCAGCACGAAAATTTTACCAAATGTTTCCTTCCGCTCAGCCTCTCCATTTATAAACGCTCCGGCTGGTGTTCCTATTCAAATCCGATTGAAGCCAGCTTCTGCCAGCAATGATACCAGCAGCCCTGCTTATTTTAGACAATATACTTTAGCCGCCAACTCAGGTTATTATCTGATTGCAAATGGCAATCTTCCGGGTGGCTCTTTCGCTTCAAACCCAGATGGAATCGGCACTGGTTTTGACATTACTGTAATCCCAGATGCAAAAGAAACGGCCTCAGAACCTGCGAATACAGAACTTCGTATTTTTCACGGAGTAACCGATGCCCCGACTGTAGACATTAAAGCACAGGGCGTAGGAACACTTGTGGATAATGCCCCTTTCCGCGGATTTTCCCCATACCTGCCAGTTCCTGCGGCCAGTTACACAGTGCAAATTTCACCAGCCTCTGGTTCGCCTAATTTGCTTGCTTATGCAGCACCACTTTCTGGTCTTGCCGGAAAAACCGTACTTGTACTAGCCTCTGGATATTTTGATCCTGCACAGAACCAGAACGGACCCGCTTTTGGAATCTGGGCTTTCACCACAACCGGGGAGGCGATTCAGCTTCCAACAGCCACTTCCCGCGTTCAGATTGTGCACAATTGTGCCAATGCCCCAGCAGTTGATGTTTTTGTGAATGGTGGAAAAGCAGTTCCGAACCTCGATTTTAGAAAAGCTACTCCTTTCGTTACGCTGAATGCCGGTGTTCCGCTAACAGTAGCTTTGAAAGGCGCATCTGCCAGTTCAGATACTAGCAATCCTGCTTTCAGAAAAACCTATGAGTTAATGGGTGCTGAGTCGTATTCACTGGTTGCCACAGGTCTTTTGACTTCTCAGGGTTACGCAGCAAATCCAAATGGAATAGCAACAGCATTTGACATTACAGTAATGCCAGGTGCAAGGGAAATTTCTTCAACTTCAGCGGGTTCTAATAATGCCGAAGTGCGGGTTTTACATGCCGCTACAGATGCTCCCTTCGTAGATGTGCGTGTGCAATCAGGTCCAACTCTGGTGAATAATGCCGGATTCCGTGATTTTACACCTTATTTATCTGCACCCAATGCTGACCTTACACTTGAAGTAACAGATTCTTCCCAATCGGCAGTAGTTGGTAGATTTTTAGCTCCATTATCTGCTTTTGGCGACAGTGCCCTGCTGGTAATGGCTTCCGGTTTTCTTACTCCAGCCGATAACCAAAATGGACCTGCATTTGGTCTTCTGGCGGTTACTGCTTCAGGAAATGCGGTTCTGCTTCCTGCGGTTTCATCAGCAAAAAATGTAAAGAATTCTCAGGACTTGAAACTATTTCCAAATCCTAGCAAAGGAATGTTTTCCATTAAGCTTCCGCAAAATACGCAGGTGAAAGAAGTAAGACTGATTTCTATGTTGGGAAAATCTGAGAATGTGAACTTTACCTCAGATGAAAATCAAGTAACTGTTCAGACAGAGCTTTCTTCTGGTGTGTATCGGGTTGAGCTTGTTGGTAGGGATAATACCATCCTTCGTTCAAGCCTGGTACTTCAATAGTTTTTCAAAAAATAGTCTTTTTTCTAGACCTTAGGTTTCGAGCAGCTCCTTTAAAAAAAGGAGCTGCTCTTTTTTTTAAAGGAGAAATAATAATCATAAGAGGAAAGTTTCACTCGTATAATTTTGCTTCTTCATTATCCAACTTGAAAATCCCTACTTCCATATCCCGGCAGGTTCATTTTATAATTGCCATTGCGGCAACTTTACTTCTATTCTCTTGCAGCAGTCAGAAAAAAAAGAGTCAAAATCCTTTTGCTTTAAGCGGAACAACCGATTTCTATAACACCGAAAAGTTTGAGTCGAAAAAGAAACACCGCGACAGATACCTGTATGCATACAACATGCGGAAAATTCTTTACGGAAATCCATGTGTAACCGAAGTAACAAAGGCCTTTGGATTTGAATATATCCCTGCATTTGACTCACCCGATGAGCCACGAAATGACCTTCATATCTGGGCTCATAATTTTGTCACTTCAATTGCCATAACATTTCGACATGGCCCTTTGTGGAAAAGGAAGGTAAAAAAACGAATCCGGTATTGCGCTGAAACTTCAGGGGATTTTAATGGTTAATAAGCCTGCCCTTAAACATTCCTGCCTTGTTTTGGTTTTTTAGGAAACGATGCAAACACTCACCCGCCACAAAAAAGTAAATCCATTCAAGCCCGAAGGCCGTCCATTTCTGGTGGCCGGACCCTGCAGTGCCGAAAGCGAAGAACAAGTGATAGAAAGCGCTCGGGCAATTTCCGCCATTCCGGGAATATGTGCCATGCGGGCAGGGGTTTGGAAACCAAGAACTAGACCAAACGCATTTGAAGGCCATGGAAGCAAAGCTTTGGCCTGGCTTATCAAAGCCCGAAATGAAACTGGCCTTCCGGTGACTACCGAAGTTGCCAATGCCAAACACACGGAAGAGGCTTTGACTGCAGGAATTGACATCCTCTGGATTGGAGCAAGAACCACCGTAAACCCATTTTTCGTTCAGGAAATAGCCGAGGTTCTTCGTGGCACCGACACACCTGTGATGGTAAAAAACCCTGTCAACCCCGACCTTTCTCTTTGGATTGGGGCAATAGAAAGGTTGGAAAATGTAGGAATTAGAAACATAGCCGCCATCCACAGAGGTTTTTCTACCTATGGAAAATCTCAGTACCGAAATGCACCAGAATGGGCCATTCCCATCGAATTCAGAAGGCAGAAGCCTGAAATTCCGTTAATCTGTGACCCAAGTCACATTGCAGGAAAACGAAGTCTGATTCCCTATATTGCCCAGAAAGCGCTTGATTTGGATTATGCTGGCCTGATGATTGAAATTCATCCAAAACCAGATGAAGCCCTGAGCGATCCAAGGCAACAATTAAAACCCGAAGACCTAAAAAATCTTCTGAAAAATCTCCACTTCGCCTGCCTACTAGATGAAAAAAGTGGTCATCGAGAAATACTTGAACTACTCCGAACGCGAATAGACACCCTCGACAGGCAGCTTTTGGAAACGCTCGCCGAACGCATGGAAGTGGTGAAAGAAATTGCAGAAATGAAAAAGCACCTTGGCATTACTGTGTTACAA
>CANETC010000009.1 GCA_947441055.1 Cytophagaceae bacterium
CGAAAAACCTGAACTTTATTAAATATTCTAATTCCTTCTCTTGTTGGTAAGGCGATAAAGCCTTTTATTCGCACCTGAATTATAAGACCCTTAAAATGGCGGCACAAAGCGCAACAGCATCAAATGTAAATCTGTGGGGTGGGGGAGTAGAACCCATGAAAGCCAGTTATGGCAAACTCATGATGTGGTTTTTCCTCATGTCCGATACTTTTACCTTTTCAGCACTCCTGATTACTTACGGCTTGATCCGGTTCTCGCATCCGGCATATGTTGGTGATCTTCATAATCCGGTGTTCTCTCAGGAATATTGGCCAATGCCGGATATGGTTTTCAACGGAATTCCTTTTTTACATGGTGTGCATTTGCCACTGGTGTTCGTTGGAATTATGACATTCATTCTCATTATGAGTTCGGTAACCATGGTTCTAGCTGTAGAAGCTGGCCACAGAATGGACCGCAACGATGTGCAGAAATGGATGCTCTGGACCATTCTTGGAGGAATTGCATTTTTGGGTTGTCAGGCCTGGGAATGGACCCACCTTATCATGGGAACCGATGAAGGCTCCATAGTGGATGGCAAAATTTTTCACGGGGCCAATCTGGTTAGAAATGAATATGGTCCTCCTGCATTTGCTGACTTATTCTTTTTCATTACAGGCTTTCACGGAACGCACGTTCTTTCCGGTGTGATTTTGAACATCATCATTTTCTACAATACCGTAATTGGTGTTTACGACAGAACCGGCCACTACGAAATGGTGGAAAAGGTTGGCCTTTATTGGCACTTTGTAGACCTTGTTTGGGTATTTGTTTTCACATTCTTCTACCTCATCTAAGTATTAAAAATGGATCATTCTGCAGCGCATCACAACCACGATTCTGCCGTCATTCCGAAGGCCAACACAGGAGCCATCTGGAGGACTTTCTGGATTCTTCTGATTGCAACCACAATAGAATTCGTTGTTGCTTTCCTGATGATTAGTCCTGAGATGAAACTTCTCAGAATCAGTATCTTCCTTGGTCTTACCATCGTAAAAGCTTTCTACATTGTAGGTGAATTTATGCACTTAAAGCATGAGGTTAAATCTCTCATCTGGAGTGTTCTTATTCCAACCATTTTTGTTGTTTGGCTGGTAATCGCACTCATGTTTGAGGGAGGTTCCATCCTTCAGTCGCATTAATTCAATGCCAATTATAGGAAAGGCCAGAGCCGGTTTGCTGATTTTTTTAACAGCAGGTCCGTTTCTGGTCTTTCTTTTTTTATATGTGTTCGGCAAGAATAATTTTGAGCTGGACAAGTACCCGCTGCAGATATCTGATTTCCTCAAACAGAATGAGGGTGTGCCGCAATTGAAAGGTGCATTCCTTCTAATGGATACCAGCAATTCCTTCGGTAATTCTGCAGAACTTAATAGACAGCTAAAGCGTATTTCCGCATTTTGGGAAGATGCAGGATCCTCTCCTCAGATTCTTCAAATTGACTCCAAAACTTCTGCAATTGTCGTGAATTCAACCATAAATTGGTTTGAAAAAGACAGCGTCCTGAAAACCAATACAGCAAAGGGCGCCGGGATGAAAGCCCTTCCTCAGCCTCCCAGGTCCTTCCTTTTTGATAAGAACAAAACACTTCGGGGAGTTTATAGTTTAATCAACAGCAAGTCTGTGGATACCCTAATGCTGGAATACCGCATTTTGCGCTCTAATTGAATTATCAGAAATAATTATGAACGAAAAATCGACATTCCGCCTGGTCCTTGGAATTTCTGTTTTTGTCCTTATTGCCGTCATAATTTTGAACCGCAAGGTTTTGCCTGTTCCGGATCCCTTGCCTGGTTTTGTATATTCGCTTCCAACTCTCAATGCTTTTCTGAATGGAAGTTGTACGATTCTTTTGATTTTGTCCTTAATGGCCATCAAGAAAAGGAACATCGAACTGCACAAGAAAATCAATATTCTCACATTCATTTTGTCTTCACTGTTTCTGGTTTCCTATATCGCCTATCATTGGATGGCTAAGGAAACGCATTTCCCGGAAGGCAACCCAATGCGAGGACTTTATTTGTCGATATTAATCAGCCATATCATTCTTGCTACACTTGTCTTGCCGATGGTGCTTATGTCATTTTACTATGGTCTCAAAATGGACATAGTAAAGCACAGGCGATTGGTTAGATTTACATTTCCAATTTGGCTTTATGTAACTGCCAGTGGAGTTGTGGTTTATTTGATGATATCTCCTTTTTACCCTGTACGATGAAAAAGTTGAGTTTGGTATTTTTGTTGACACTCGTTACGATTTTCCTTGCCCAGGATGTCTTTGCCCAATGTGCCATGTGCAAGGCCACCATCGAAGCCAATTCGACCAATTCCAGTAAGTACGGTGTTGGCCTCAATACAGGGATTCTATACCTGATGATGGTGCCATATATTGCTGCTGCAGTAATTGGCTATTTCTGGTACCGCAATGCCAAATCTTCCGGCAAATTGCCAGGCACAAGGGGCTTTTCCGTAAGGAAGTCTTGAGCAGAATTATTCAATACGATTATCAGCCCGGGCACCTTGCCAATTCCGAACCGGGCAAATGGAATTCCTCAGAACTTTCTGAAGGAGAAACAATCCTGAACCTCGGACCTCAGCATCCTTCCACGCACGGAGTTCTTCGTTTGGAGATTCGTTTGGATGGAGAATTGGTGAATGCCTGTGAACCCCACATTGGTTATCTCCATCGATGTTTTGAAAAGCATGCAGAGGCTTTGCCTTTCAATCAGATCATCCCGTATGTGGATCGAATGGATTATCTGGCTTCCATGAATTCTGAGCATGTGTATGCCATGGCGCTGGAAAAATGGCTGGGAATTTCAGCCGACATCCATCCTCGAGTAGAATACATCCGCATGCTTGTTTGTGAGCTTAACCGGATTGCTTCCCACTTTGTTGCCATTGGAACTTACGGCATTGATTTGGGCGCCTTCACTCCGTTTCTGTGGCTTATGCGCGACAGGGAACATATTCTGAGAATGCTCGAATGGGCTTCCGGAGCCAGAATGCTTTATAACTACATTTGGGTTGGAGGCCTTTTTTATGACCTTCCAATTGGTTTTGAAGAAAAGGCGCGTGAGTTTGTGGTTTATCTCGGTCCCAAATTAAAGGAGCTGGAAGATTTACTCCTTAACAACGAAATTTTTGTAACCCGAACTGCCAATATTGGTGTAATTCCGAGGGCATTGGCTGTGAATGCAGGGCTTACTGGTCCGATGCTTCGTGCCTCAGGCATTCGTAAGGATCTAAGAAAAGAAAAGGGCTACAGCCTTTATGAATCGGTAGAATTTGATGTTCCAGTGGGTTTTGGTCAACGCGGTACATGCGGAGATTGCTGGGACAGAACCTGGGTCCGGGTAGCAGAATGCCGTGAATCTTTGAGAATTATTCTTCAGTGCCTTGACCGGCTTCAGTCGGATTATCGTAGGTCTCCTGAATTCAATCCTCAGGCAGCATGTCCTAAAAAAATCCGACCAAAAGAAGGTTCTTATTTCTTTACAGGCGAAACCCCCAGAGGCGAGTTGTCTTTTTTTATGACTGCTGACGGGCGTTCGGACATTCCTCTTCGCTTGAAAGCAAGAACCCCATCCTTCAGCCATCTTTCCATTTTGTCTGACATTTCCAAAGGCATTTTGCTGGCCGACCTCATTGCAATAGTAGGTTCTTTGGACCTGGTGATGGGCGAGGTTGATCGTTGATTTCAATTTTAGACAAAAAAAAACGCTCCGATTTGGAGCGCTTTTATTTAAGGAAAAACCTAAATTATCGCTTGTATTTCTTGTTGAATTTCTCAACCCTACCAGCAGCAGCAAAGGATTGCTTCTTGCCAGTGTAAAAAGGGTGTGAGGCAGAGGAAACCTCCATTCTTACCATTGGGTAAGTCTTTCCGTCTTCCCAAACAATGGTTTCTGTTGATGTCATTGTTGAGCGAGTCAAGAATTTAAATTCACTTGAAGAGTCTGCAAAAACAACTTCGTGGTAGTCCGGATGGATATCTGCTTTCATAATCGTTTCAAATTCGGAGCGCAAAGGTAAAAAAAATAACATTCCACGGAGGTTTCTCATCATATTTTTTTCAAAAAAAATCGAAAGTGATTGGGCTATCTTTACAAACCTTTTCAAAAATGGCAATTTCAAGGGCTTCTATCGACAGAGTTATTCAGGCTGCAGACATTGTGGGCCTGGTTGGCGATTATGTAAGCCTGAAGAAAAAGGGGATTAATTGGGAGGCTTGCTGCCCATTTCACGAAGAAAAAACACCTTCATTTAAAGTAAATCCTGTAAAGGGCATTTATAAATGTTTCGGTTGCGGGAAAGGCGGAGACTCTATTTCCTTTATGATGGATGTGGATTCGCTTTCTTATGTAGAAGCAATCCGAAGTCTTGCCCGCAGATTTAATGTTGAACTTGAAGAAACTGAATCTGATTTTCGCGAGGAACAAATTAAGCAATCTGAAAGGGATTCCCTTCAGATCGCAGCCAATTTTGCCCAGGAATTTTTTGTTTCCAATCTTCATGAAACAGAAGAAGGGCGCTCCATTGGCATGGCTTACTTTCTTGAAAGAGGACTCCGGCCCGATGTAATCAAAGCATTTGGACTTGGGTATGCCAGAGACGAATGGGATGCGCTTTTACAGGAAGCAGAGAAAAAACAGTATAGCCGTGAACTGCTCGAAAAGGCTGGTTTGATTCTCATTAATGAGGAAACCCACAAAACCTATGACCGCTTCCGTGGTCGAATTACTTTTCCCATTTACAATGTATCAGGTAAAGTAATGGCCTGGGGTGCGCGTATGTTGGGCAAGGATAAGAATCAGCCTAAATACATCAATAGTCCCGAAAGCATTCTCTTCGATAAAAGCAATGCACTTTATGGGCTCTTTCAGGCAAAAAATGCTGTACGGCATTCTGATATGTGCTACCTCACGGAAGGTTACATGGATGTAATTGCCATGCACCAGGCAGGTGTAGAGAATACGGTTGCAAGCAGCGGAACCTCTCTCACGGAAGGCCAGATCAGGCTGATTGGTAGATTCACTAAAAATCTGACGCTGCTTTATGATGGGGATAAAGCGGGAATAAAAGCATCTCTGAGGGGAATCGACATGATTCTTGCAGCCGGACTGAATGTGCGGGCTGTGGTTTTGCCCGATGGTCATGACCCGGATAGTTATGCAAAGGATTATGGCTCAGCAGCTTTGCAAGATTATTTAAAAAGCCATATCCGGGATTTTATTTCATTTAAGGCCGAACTCGCGGCCGAGGAATCCGCTTCCGATCCGATCAAAAAGGCCGAACTTCTGGAATCCATTCTTGAAAGTATAAGTCTTGTGCCTGATGCGGTGAGGCGATCTGTTTTTCTTGCCGAGGCTGCACGGATTTTTAGAATGCCGGAGGATACGCTCCATGAATCGCTCAATCTCAGGGTTTTTAATCGCAACAAGCGAAGCAGGAATCAATCTGAAACTTATTCGCCAACAAATCAAACGGGTCAAAATCCTTCTCCGGTTCCGGTTGTTGATGAAAAGGTAAAACTCAATGAGGCTGATTCTTTGATTTTGGAGTTGGAAAATGCATTGGTGCGGAACCTGGTTCTATTTGGCGAGATGAAAATCGAAGAAGAATTTACTGTTGCCAAATATATTTTGGAGGAGGTTGCGGATGTTAATTTTCAATCAGAACTTACCAAGAAGGTTTTTGAGGAATATTCAGACCGGCACAAAGAAGGCCATGATGTTTCGCCTTCCTATTTTTTACACCATCCTGAAGAAACCCTGAAGCGCAGCGTGGTTGACCTTTGCGCAGGATCTTACCACCTCAGTCATAATTGGGCGGGTAAATTCAATATTGTAATCCCAGAGGAGGAAGACCTTCTTGCAGCTTCTCTTTTCAAAGTGATTCTTCAGCTGAAAAGAAACCACATTCTTGCCGAAATCCGCTTGCTTGAAGCCAGGATGAGTTCTGAAAATGAGGATGAGGATGAAATGGTTCTCCTCGTTGAAATCTCTAAGTTGAAGAAGAAAGAAATTGAATTTTCGGGTAAGCTCGGTTCAGTGATTAATCACTGATTTTGGCCAATGCTTTTTGGAAAATTCGTTATTGGTTTCCTATTCTGTTATTCCCTGATTCCCGCTTAAAATTGAATGGCCCATTTTATCTCGTTTTGTTTCGAGATAGCGTTTGTTGTGTGGATTGGGATTGATTTCAATTGAAATTGTATCCACAATTTCTAGACCATAGCCCATAAGGCCGGCACGTTTTATAGGATTGTTTGAGATGAGTTTAATCTTGCGAATTCCAAGGTCACGAAGAATTTGCGCGCCAACTCCATAATTTCTCTCATCCATTTTAAAGCCCAGTTTTTCATTTGCCTGAACCGTATCAAAACCTTGCTCTTGGAGTTTGTAGGCTTTCAATTTGTTGATTAAACCAATGCCTCTTCCTTCCTGATTCATGTAAAGGATTACGCCCTTTCCCAGCTCCTGCACAATTTCCATGGCTTTGTGCAATTGTGGCCCACAATCACAACGGCAGGAACCAAAAATGTCGCCTGTCATACAACTAGAATGCACACGGACAGCCACGGGCTCGTCCTCTGTCCAGCTGCCTTTAATTAAAGCAAGGTGGTGCTCACCAGTGTCTTTCTGCTGGAAAGCCATCAATTCAAAATCCCCATATTCGGTTGGCATGTTCACACCAATTTCTTTTTCAATCAGGGATTCTGTTCGAAGCCTGAACTCAACCAGATCTGCAATGGAAACGAGTTTAAGTTTTAACCTGTCTGCCATTTTTCGCAGTTCAGGTAACCTTGCCATGTCGCCATTTTCATCCAGCACTTCAACCAAAACGCCCGAGGCGCTTAATCCGGCGAGACGGGCAAAATCCATGGAGGCTTCTGTATGTCCGGTTCGTTTTAAAACGCCTTCCTTATGCGCCCTCAGTGGGAAAATATGACCTGGTCGCCCTAATTCATCTGGCCTTGTATTCGGATTGACAAGGGCTTTTATGGTTCTGGACCGGTCAAATGCGGAAATTCCAGTTGTATTTCCTTGGCCAAGTAGATCCACAGAAACCGTAAAAGCAGTTTCGTGTGTAGCTGTATTTTTTCCTACCATCATGCCAAGTCCAAGCTCATTGCACCTTTCCTCGGTAAGAGATTGGCAAATCAGCCCACGGGCTTCTTTGGTCATGAAATTGATAATTTCAGGCGTTACCAGATCGGAGGCGCAGATCATATCTCCTTCATTTTCACGGTCTTCATCGTCAACTACAAAGATGATTTCCCCCCTACGGATGGCCTCGATGGCCTCTTCTATCGAATCCAGCTGGATTTTATTTTCATTCATGATTTGTAAAACAGCGGACATCACTCAGGTGTTTGGCGGTCAGTCCCTCTTATATTTGCACAAAAGTACAGTCTTCTCGCCAATGGATTTCCACCTTTTCGAACTTCCGGTCAATGCAATGATGTTGCGGCCGTTCACCTACACAAGACCGGTTGCCGAAATACGCGTCGGAATGCTTACCAGCAAAGAGCGCTGGGAGAAATTATTGGCAAAACCCATAGGGGTTTCCGGAAGTGGATTTACAGAAAATTTATGGCCTCGGCCTGATGGACCTTGTGTGTTTATTGATTCTGCGTGGTTGCCTTCAGAAGTGCATGCGGCTATGGTAAAGGCGCTTCAGCCTGGTCAGGCATTGTTCTTTGAAGACAGGCTTCTGGCTTGTCATTCTATGGATGGACTTCCAAAAAATCCTTTGACTGAGGATTTCCTGGATGTTGAATATTTGCCTGATGCAATTCTTATCAATAGGCCCTGGGATATTTTTAGTTTGAATGGCAGAATCCTGAGAACGGATTTTGCCCTGATTACCAGAGACAGGGTTTCTTCAGGTATTTCAGATCCATTTTCAATGGTTTATGGATCTGAAAATATTTTTGTGGAAGAGGGTGCTGAAATTAAAGCGTCTATTATCAATGCGGTTGATGGTCCTGTTTACATAGGCAAGTTTGCTCAGGTTCAGGAGGGTTCAATTATTAAAGGCCCCTTCGCACTTATGGACAATTCGGTGGTGAATATGGGAGCCAAAATTAGGCCCGACACCACTGTTGGACCTTATTGCAAGGTTGGTGGTGAAATAAACAATTCGGTTTTCTTTGGGTATAGCAACAAGGCCCATGATGGTTTCCTTGGGAACTCGGTCATCGGTGAATGGTGTAATCTGGGTGCTGATACCAACAACAGCAACTTGAAAAATAATTATGCTGTGGTAAAAACCTGGGGCCATGCCGAGGAAGCCATGATTTCTACAGGCCTACAATTTTGTGGACTGCTTATGGGCGACCATTCCAAAGCAGGAATCAATTCTATGTTTAATACCGGAACGGTCGTGGATCCTTGCTGTAACCTGTATGATAGTGGTTTTCCGCCTACGTATGTTCCGCCTTTCACTTGGGGAAATGTGCATTCTGGCTTCGAAACCTATCGTTTTGATAAATTTCTTGAGGCTGAAGAAAAGGTTTTTGCCCGTCGAGGAAAAACCATAGATGAGTCTTATTCAAATTTGCTTCGGCACATCTTCACTGAAGCTGTTGGCGGATTACGGATTTAATTTTCCGAATTCTTTGAATCCATACGAATAAAAAAACCTCGCTTTGTGGCGAGGCTTTCTTTTGTGTGTGATTTTTAAAATTTTATCAGTTGCCTGAATTTTCCTGTGAGGCGGGCCTTGGCTCTCTTGGAAGTAAAACCTTCCTCGACAAACGGTACTTGCCACTTTTCTTATCTACTTCGATGAGTTTCACTTGGATTTCCTCACCAATTTCCAGAACGCCTTCCATATCCGGCAAACGCTCCCACTTGATTTCAGAAATATGAAGCAAACCTTCTTTGCCAGGCATAAATTCTACGAAAGCACCGAATGGCTGAATGGATTTTACTTTTCCAGTGTAGTTGTCGCCAACGGTTGGAACAGCTACAATGCCACTTACCCACTTCACAGCTGCGTCGAGAACATCCTTATTGACTGCAAAGATGGAAACAAGACCACCTTCTGGAGTTTCTTCAATATTGATGGTTGCACCTGTCTGGCGCTGAATTTCCTGAACAACCTTACCGCCTGGTCCGATTACAGCGCCAATCATTTCGCGCTCAATTTTCAAGGCTACAACACGAGGTGCTGAAGGCTTAAGATCAGGTTTTGGTGTTTCGATGGTTTTAGCCATCTCTCCAAGAATATGCAATCTACCGCGACGGGCTTGCTCGAGGGCTTCCTTCACGATTTCATACTTGAGGCCATCTACCTTAAGATCCATTTGGGTTGCGGTAATGCCTTTCGCAGTTCCTGCAACTTTAAAATCCATGTCACCAAGGTGATCTTCATCTCCAAGAATATCGGAAAGGACAGCGTAACGACCAGTTTTGGTATCTGTAATTAAGCCCATTGCAATACCTGCAACCGAAGCAGAGACATTTAATCCAGAATCCATCAAAGCCATGCTGCCTGCGCAAACTGTAGCCATCGAGGATGAACCATTTGATTCTAGAATGTCAGAGACAATTCGGATTGTATATGGATTTTCATCCTGCTTTGGAAGAACTTTTTTAAGCGCTCTGAAAGCAAGATTTCCATGACCAACTTCGCGACGACCAGGTCCGCGGTTTGGTTTTACTTCTCCAGTTGAGAAACCAGGGAAGTTATAATGAAGCATAAATTTGTTGTAACCTGAACGCATTGCCGAATCAATCATTTGCTCGTCAAGCTTTGTTCCTAATGTTACAGTTGTTAGAGACTGCGTTTCACCACGGCTGAAAATGGCCGATCCATGGGCAGAAGGAAGATAATCTACCTCTGTCCAAATTGGGCGAACCTGATCTAGTTTGCGTCCGTCGAGGCGGATACGCTCATCCATAACCGCATTTCTCATGGCATCTTTTTCGATGTCATGGTAATAGGTTTTGATTAAAGATGATTTAGAAGAAGCAAATTCAGGATCGAGCGTGGCTACATACTCATCTACGATTGCAGCAAAACGAACTTTACGCTCATTTTTATTGGCAAGTCCTGCTTTGGCTACTTCATATACTTTGTTGTAAAGTGCTTCTGTCAGGCGGGTTTTTAATTCCTCGTCATGTGTTTCGTGCTTGTAAGAGAACTTCTCCTCTTTACCCGCCTTTTTCATCAACTCAATTTGAGCGGCACATTGTACCTTAATTTCTTCATGGGCGAAAATGATGGCTTCAAGCATTAGCTCTTCGCTTACTTCATTCATTTCACCTTCTACCATCAGAATGTCTTTTCCTGTGCCGGCTACGATTAGTTCCAGTTCGGCTTTCTCGATTTGTGCAGAGGTTGGGTTGGTAAAGAATTTGCCTTCATGCATTATTACACGCACTTCGGAAATTGGTCCATTAAAAGGAACATCCGAAACCATGATGGCAGCTGAAGCGGCCAAGCCAGCCAAAGCATCAGGCATTGCATCATGATCCGCAGAAATCATCTGAATGCTAACCTGAATTTCAGCGTGGAAATCATCAGGAAAAATTGGGCGAAGAGCCCTGTCAACCAGACGAGAAACCAAAATCTCATAATCAGAAAGCCTGCCTTCACGACGAAGAAATCCACCAGGAATTTTTCCGGCAGATGCGAATTTTTCTTGATAATCAACAGAAAGTGGAAGAAAATCAACTCCCTCTTTGTGTGTTTTATTTGCCACAACGGTGGCAAGGAGCATGGTATTGCCCATGCGAAGAACAACTGAACCGCTGGCTTGTTTTGCCAACACACCAGTTTCTATCGTTATTTCCCGGCCATCCTTTAGGAGAATGGTCTGGACAATCGGAGTTGGTTTCATTTTAAGAATTTATTGAATCAAGGAAAAAAGAAATAGGGGAATCCTAAAAAAAGGCTTCCCCTTGCAATGGAATCCAGGAAAATTACTTCCTGATATTGAGGTCCGCAATGATGCGACGATAGCGATTCAGGTCTACCTTTTGAAGGTAGTTAAGGAACCGGCGACGCTTTCCAACCAATTTAAGAAGACTTAGTTTGGTATCGTGATCTTTCTTATTGATCTTTAAATGCTCAGTCAAGTGGTTGATTCTGTGCGTGAAAAGTGCAATCTGAGACTCTGGAGAGCCGGTATCAGCATCTGATTTGTTGAACCCTTTGTCCTTGAAAATCTGCTTTTTTACTTCTGCTGTAAGGTACATCTCTTTATTATTTCGGGGCGCAAAGTAAAAATTTTCCCTTCAATAATCAAAGCCTCAATTCAAAAATATCAACATCGCTTACCCAAGTCCGAATAGGCGCTCTCCAAATCTGAAAGCAGTGTTGCGAAAATGTCTTTTACTGGCTCTATTTTCCTGATGTAAGCGGCGTTCTGACCGATTTCAAGTTCTCCTTCTTCCAGGTTGCCTTCAAACATTCCTTTCTTGGCCCTTGCTCTGCCCAGGAGATGCTCAAGTTCTTCTTTGCTTGCCCCAAGACTTTCTGCTTTTTCAACGGCTTGAGAAAAGGTGGAATTTAGCAATCTCACTGGGTGCAAGGACTTGAGTAATAATTTTGTATCGCCTTCTGCCGACTTAATCGCAAGATTTTTAAAGTTTGAATGGGCAGATGATTCTTCACTTAAGGCAAAAAGGCTACCGATTTGAACCCCATCTGCTCCCAAGGCCATGGCCCCTAAAATGGAGTGGCCAGAATAAACGCCACCTGCGGCTGCCAAAGGCAATTGACTGACACTTCGAACCGCCGGAATCAGGTTGAAGGTGGTGATTTCTTCACGGCCATTATGGCCTCCCGCTTCAAATCCCTCCGCAATCAATCCATCTACTCCAGCCTCTTCGGCCTTTCTTGCAAATTTTTGTGAGGCCACTACATGCAAAACTGTGCAACCCATTTCTTTAAACAAGGGTGTCCAGATTTTAGGATTGCCGGCCGAAGTAATGATGATTTTAATTTCTTCCTCTTTGATGATGTCAATCAGCTGCTCGAGGTCGGCGTATAGAAGTGGCAAGTTCACACCAAAGGGTTTGTTGGTGGCGGCTTTGCACTTTTGGATGTGTTCTCTGAAAACTTCAGGATACATAGATCCTGCGCCAATAATTCCAAGTCCGCCCTGGTTAGATACGGCTGAGGCAAGACGCCAGCCTGAACACCAGATCATGCCTCCCTGAATGATGGGATATTGTATGCCGAGAAGCTTGCAAAGGCGGTTTTGGGAGAAGTCCATGCTGAGAAATTTTGCACGCAATGTAAATCAAAATCAAAAATCAGTTTGACTTCCTTGGACAATTGAATGTGAAATCTTGGCTTTAGATTCGGTTTGAAACAAAAAACCCCCGCATTCTTCTGAAAGTGGGGGTTTTTCTCTGATCCCGATGGGATGCGGATTGCTTATTCGATTTCGATTTGCTCGCCGGCTTTGTTGCGGAACTGGTAGTCCAGAATGCCAAGTGAACTGTCTTTCTCCAGGTTAATCCAACGCTTATATTTCATAAACCATTGAATTCTTTTTGAATAAATCCCCTGGGTATAGAAAGCGTGTAAATAAGGATGTACCGCCAATGTAAGACCAGGCTCGTTTTGCTTTCGCATAATAAAGTCAAGGTTTGTCTCGATGGTTTCACCAATATTTAAACTGGAGCTGATGGTTCCGGTTCCGTTGCAGGTTGGGCAGGTTTCAAGAGTGCTTACGGCAATGTCTGGTCTTACCCTTTGGCGGGTAATCTGCATGATGCCGAATTTGGAAAGTGGAAGTACTGTATGCTTGGCACGCTCTGTTGCCATTTCATCTTTCAAGAGATCATAGATAACCTTTCGGTTGTCTATATTTTTCATGTCGATAAAATCGATGCAGATTATTCCACCCAAATCCCGAAGGCGTAATTGTCTAGCAATTTCCTTGGCAGCTTCCTTGTTGACATTGAGTGCAGTGGTTTCCTGATTGGCGTTGTCGGCTTTATTGGCCGAACTTCCACTGTTCACATCAATCACATGAAGTGCTTCTGTATGCTCAATTACCAGATATCCTCCGCTAGGCAGGCTAACCGTTTTTCCAAAAGACAACTTAAGTTGCTTCTCCACATTCTTGGCCTCAAAAATTTTCGTTTTTCCTTGATAAAGTTTGAGGATGCCTTCCTTGTCAGGTTCAACCGACATGATGTATTCCCGGATTTCATCGTAGATTTCTTTTGAATCAACGGTTACAGAATCGAAGTTTTCATTCAGAACATCCCTGAGCAAGGCGGAAGCCTTTCCCATTTCTCCGATAACTTTATCCTTGGGGTTGGCAAGACGAAGGTTTTTCATCCCTTCCTCCCAATTATTTATCAGGGTTCTAAGGTCTTTTTCGAGTTCTGCAGAATCCTTGTTGGCGGCAACTGTACGGATGATTACACCAAAATTGTTTGGTTTAATCGACTGTACCAGCTTGAGTAATCTTTGCCTTTCTTCCTTCTCCACAATCTTCTTAGAGATGCTTATGGAGTTGGAGAATGGTACAAGCACTACATAGCGTCCTGGAAGTGAAATTTCACAGGACAGCCGGGGCCCTTTACTTGAAATCGGTTCCTTCGCGACTTGCACAAGAATTTGCTGTCCTTTCGTGAGCACTTGATCGATTTTGCCCAACTTATCAATGTCGGGTTCATTCTTAAAGTTGCTCAGTTTATAGGAAGCATTCTTTTGTGTCTGAATTGCTTTCGAAAACTTGTTGAGCGAGTTTATCTGGGGTCCCAGGTCAAGGTAGTGCAAAAAGGCATCCTTTTCGTAGCCTACATCCACGAAAGCGGCATTTAGACCCGGGGAAACCTTTTTGACGACGCCCAGATAAACCTCTCCTACCACAAAACTGGATCCGCTTTCCTCGTAATGAAACTCGGCAAGACGGCCGTCTTGTAGCAGTGCAATCCGATAACCTTTGGGAGCAGAACTGATGATTAGTTCATTACTCAAAATTCCAAATGTTTAACGGTGAATGGCTTATTTTTTCTTGTGACGATTCTTACGAAGTCTCTTCTTTCGCTTGTGTGTCGCAATCTTGTGTCTTTTTCTTTTCTTACCGCAAGGCATAGTGTTAAAGAATTAGGTTATAAATACTTTTATTCAAGTTGTTTCAGTAATTCCTCGAACGAGGCTTTGCTGTCATCTTCTTTTGCTAACCTGTAACCGGCGCGGGCCGCTTCCAGGGCTTCTTTTTTCTTCCCGGCCTGCATAAGCGAGCTGGAAAGATAAAACCAGGCATTCACATTCTCCGATTCCAGACTAAGTACCTTTCTGAATCTGTCCACGGCTTTTTCAAATTGGCCGCTTTGGAAAGATAGGATACCAAGCTGATAGGCAACATACACGTTGTCGGGGTTTTCGCTGGCGATTTCCCGCAATCGTAGAATGCCTTTCATCGGGGTAGGTGAGTTTACCCAGGTCATGGCTGCTTTGGCTTGCGCTTCGGCATATTTTGGGTTTTTCCGGTCAACTGCTGAAAGCAGTTTTCTGACCTTATCGCCCGTTGCTTCCAATTTTGAAGGACTGGTTGAAAATGCCAAACCTTCGAAATAGGCGGAACCTGCTTCAAACTCGAGATGTCTGGAAGGATCCAGTTTCATCGAATTTTCAAACCACGCTCCTGCGCTGTCGTATTGGCTGGCTTTCAGGTAGGCTTTCGCCAATTTTTCTCCTGATCCAGCCAATTCCCGATTCCCGATTTTCCCCGTCATGCTGCTGCGAATTTCCGAGATTTCTTTCTCGGTGGCAGCATCCAGTTTGTGGGCTTCGGGCAATGACTCTTTCCCTTGATTTTCCTCCTGTTTGCTAGAAGTTTCAGATGAGACTTCAGCAGGCTTGTTGCTTACAACCGACTTAGGCAAAAAATAAAGGCCCGTGGCGATTGAAGAGGAAACAATAAAGCCCAGAATCAAATTTCGTCTGACTGTCATCCGACTAGTAAAAGATTCAAGGCTTTATTCAGGATAAAATCACTATTTGATGTGATTAGATGTTTTAATCATGGAGACAAACTCCTTGGCTGGCTTGAAGCTTGGCACGAAATGGGCTGGGATAATCATCGGCTCGCCTTTTTCTCCCTTGCGAATAACTTTCCGTGCGACTTTCTGAGCTCTTTTCTTGTTTACAAAACTTCCAAAGCCACGAACATAAATGTTGTCGCCATTGGCCATTGAGCCTTTTACAACTTCAAAGAACTTTTCAATTGTTGCTGATACATCAGCTTTTTCGATGCCCGTCTTGGCAGCGATTTCAGAGATTACTTCTGCTTTTGTCACCGGAGTATGAATTAAATTTTACTTAAACGATTCGAAATCAAAAATTTCGGGGCCGCAAAGGTAACAAACCAATTTTAATTTTAAAATTTTCTACAAGAATTGGAGGTTTAGTTTTGTCCTGGATTTTAATTCATCAAATTTTTGAATGAGTAGTTTTTCTGAATCTTTAATCGCATGGTTTCAGGTTAATGCCCGTGAATTGCCTTGGCGGCAAACCCGTGATCCATATCGCATCTGGATTTCTGAGGTAATTCTGCAACAAACCCGTGTGGTTCAGGGGACCGCTTATTATCATCGGTTTTTGGAGCGATTCCCCAATCTTTCTGACCTGGCTCTGGCCGCAGAAGAAGATGTTCTAAGCCTTTGGCAGGGTTTGGGTTATTATTCAAGGGCAAGAAATCTGCATGCCGCTGCAAAGTTCGTTCAAACTGAAAGGAACGGTGATTTTCCTCCCAATTTCAAGGAATTGCTTTCGATGAAAGGGGTTGGCACTTATACAGCGGCGGCAATTGCTGCTTTTGCATACGGTGAAAATGTACCTGTAGTGGATGGAAATGTGATGCGGGTTTTTTGCCGGTATTTTGGTATTCATGATGATGTCCGTTTGCCTGCTACCATGGAGTTGGTGAGGTCTTATGCGGCTCAATTGTTACCCGCTGGAAAGTCCTGGGAGTTTAACCAGGCCATTATGGAATTGGGTGCTTTGGTATGTACACCTTCTTCGCCCTTATGCGCCACTTGCCCTGTTGCAATAGATTGTTTTTCGAGGAAAAATGCCTTGCAGGCCAAACTCCCGTTTAAAAGCAAAGCCAAATCAAAACGGATCAGGCATTTTAATTATCTCCTTCTGGAACATGATGGTTTTTTTGCATTCAGAAGAAGGGGGGAGGGAGATATCTGGGAGGGTTTGTTTGAGCCCATTCTCTCAGAATCTGAGAAGCCATTTTCGAGTCCGGGTGATTTTGATTTTCTTAATCCAGCGGATCCAAAATCCCGGATTGAAACTTTCTTACTTCCTTCGGAAAAACACATTCTTACCCACCAGGAATTGCATATACATGTCTGCGTTTCAAGGCTAAGCAAACGCCTCGAAGAAGAAGGTTTGCGCTGGGTTTCAGGCACTCAGCTTTCGGACCTTCCGAAGCCAATAATTTTTTCTAAAATCATCAGCAAGGCCCGATCTTCTCCATTATATTTGGTCTTTCATCAATAAAATTTATGGCAAGTTATAACAAGATAACCCTGGTGGGAAATGTTGGCCGTGACCCTGAGCTAAAGGTTGTAGGCAATTCTAAAGTAGTAGATTTTTCCATCGCAATTAATGAGCCTGCCCGTGGCCAGAATCCTGAAAAGACCGAATGGTACCGCGTGAGTTTCTGGGACCGCAAGGCAGAAATTATTGCGCAGTATGTAAAAAAGGGAACGCAGATTTTAGTGGAAGGAAGACTTTCAGTTCGAACCTATCTTGACAATACACAGAAGGAGCGGTATTCACTTGAGGTTTCAGGATTGGATTTTGTATTGTTGGGCAGTAAAGTTGGTGGTGAAGAATCTGAGGCTGCGGGTGCTTTCCAGAGAAGAGAAAGTGGCCAGTCAGTTCCGGCAACTTCTGCACCAGTGGCTGCTTCTAGTCCAGTTAGTTTGCCTTCCAACAGTACGGAAGACGATTTGCCTTTTTAAATAATCGATCACTTATAACCGGTTAAACCCGAATGTTTTCAAATGGAAGACAAGAAAAATAAATTAGTATCTGCCATCCGCAGGGCTGCTGATAACATTAGCTCAGATGATGGCTATGAATGGGGCCACATGGGTCGCTGCAATTGTGGCCATCTCGCTCGCGAACTTACCACCCTTTCTGCTGCCGAAATCCAGCGCTATGCCATGGAGAAGAGCGGTGATTGGGCCGATCAAGTCTTGGATTTTTGTCCCACCAGCGGGATGACGATGGATTGGTTGATTTCGGAACTTTCCAATTATGGATTAAGCCACAGAGATTTAATTGATTTGGAAAGGCTCAGCAATATTGAAGTTCTCGAAAAAGCAGGAGCTCAATCCTTATCTAAGAACAAGGCCGCTGATGTTGCCCTGTATATGAATGTTTGGGCGGGAATGCTGGAACTCGAATCCTAAAAAAAACAGAAATCAAAGATCAAGGGGGCTTCCAATTTTGGAGGCCTTTTTTTTTGACCCAGATTCCGCATTAGAGGTTCGTTATGAGGGGCTAAAGTGCAAAAAATCAGAGCCTTATATTCGAAATTCGTAGCAGCGCTACGGATACAGAAGATAAGGCTGCGAAGTTCCTGATTTAAAGCAATTTAGACACGGAATAGAATTTCTAATGCGGATTCTGGGTTTGTGCCTTATGGATTTTCTTCTTCGGAAATGCCAAAGAAGCCAAAATGCTAATGGCTAGAATACTCACAATTACAATCAGTGAGTGTGAATTGTTAAAGCCAATTTCATGAAGCCAATGGTGGGCAAGCATCTTCACTCCAATAAAGGTTAACAACAAAGCCAAACCTAGTTTTAGGTAATGGAAGATGTGCAGAATGTTTGCCAGAAAGAAAAACATGGAACGCAATCCGAGAATTGCGAAAATGTTGGAAAAGAAAACCAGGTATGGATCCTTGGTAACAGCAAATACGGCAGGAACGGAATCCACTGCAAAAATCAAATCAGTGAATTCAATAATCATCAACACAACAAACAGGGGTGTTGCTACCAGCTTTCCATTTTTACGGATGAAAAAATTCTCACCCACATATTTTGGAAATACGGGCAGAAAGCGGGAAATGAATTTTAATATCGGATGATTTTCAGTTTCGATGCTGTCTTTTTCGTCATTCTCAAAAAACATCTTGATGCCGGTATATGCGAGGAAAGCACCGAACACATACATAATCCATCCAAACTTGGCCAGTAGTGCCGACCCAATGAAAATAAAGGTGCAACGCAGAATTACCGCCCCGATAATTCCCCAAAATAGAATTTTCTTAAAATACTTTTCCCTTACGCCGAAGGATGTGAAAATGAGAATAATTACAAATATGTTGTCTACCGATAAGGCATATTCTACCAAGTAGCCCGTGATAAATTCTAGGGACATATTGTCCCGATACAATTGCAGACTTTCAACATAATCATTGGTAAGGACAACCGGACTCGCAAATTTTTTCTGCAAGTGCTGCAGGTCCTTCAACGAATTTATGCCGTGGATAAGGTCTCCGTGTCTATCAATGATAAAATAAAAACCAATGGCACACAAAATCCAAACAAAGGACCATGAGGCAGCTTCCTTAAAACTTACCGGTTTGTTTTTGGCGCTGAAAACACCAAGGTCCAGAAAAATCATCAGTGCAATGAAGACCAGGAAGGAAATAAAAAACAGGATTTCGTTGCTCATGAAGGAAACGTATTCGGAAGGCGTTTTGAAAGTTTGACAAAGAAATGGTGTTTTTCTGTAATCGAAGGGAGTAATTGGATGTTCGATTAAAATTTCTAGAAACGTTGGTCGCCAATTTTATCGAATCAAGCTTTGGGCAAGTTTTTTTGTTGAATTTTGTCCCGAATTTCAAATATCTGGAATTGTAAGATTTGAATATGGAACGGAAGGAGATTGTTGAAAGCTGGTTCAGAAAATTGCAATCAAGCATCATTGAGGCCCTGGAAACCGAGGACGGAAATGGTCGGTTTGGCACCGAAATTTGGGAAAGGCCAGGTGGCGGTGGGGGAGTAACCCGCCTTCTTACGGATGGCAATGCAATTGAGAAAGGGGGCGTTAATTTCTCGGCAGTTTTTGGTGCAACGCCTGAGCCAGTGAAGGCGAATTTTAAGACCGAGGCTGAAGAGTTTTTTGCGTCTGGAGTTTCTATCGTGATTCACCCACACAATCCATTTGTGCCCATCATCCACATGAATGTTCGCTATTTTGAACTTTCAGATGGAAATGCCTGGTTTGGTGGTGGCATTGATCTCACCCCTGTCTATGTTTTTGAGGAGGATGCCTTGTTTTTTCATGGTCGCTTGAAAGAAGTTTGCGACCGATTCGATTCCTCCTGGTATCAGCGTTTTAAAGAAAATGCCGACCGTTATTTTACCATCAAGCATCGACGGGAAACCCGTGGGATCGGTGGTGTTTTTTATGACCATCTATCGGCAAAACAAGATTCTGATTTTGATAGACTTTGGGAATTTACACAGGCTGTAGGATCTGCATTTGCACCTGCTTATACAAATCTTATGGCGAAACGAAAGCACACGCATTGGGGTGAAGATCACAAGCAATGGCAATTGCATCGAAGGTCAAGGTATGTGGAGTTTAATCTGGTTTACGATGCAGGCACAAAGTTTGGCCTTGAGACCAATGGCCGAACGGAATCTATCCTGATGAGTTTACCTCCGCTTGCACGCTGGGAAAGTAATTACGCACCCGAACCTGGTTCTCCAGAAGCCCTTAGCCAGGCATTTTTTGATAAGTCTGCCGATTGGTTTTAGGAAATAGTCGCAAAACGAAAAAACCCGCCAATCAGCGGGTTTTCCTGGTATTTATAAGGACTAAGATTACATGAATTTCACCCTATTGTCTTTTACCTTCTTCACCTCTTTAAGAGCTTCGGTAATGTAGTACTGACCACGGCTTACATATTTCTGCTCCAATTGAGTTTTGTAAGAGGAGTAGTCCTTTGTAGCTGGTGCAGGTGTGAAGTTTGTCATCATCAATACGCCAACACCGCTTTCGCCGGTAAATGGCTTTGTA
This sequence comes from Cytophagaceae bacterium, assembly GCA_947441055.1. Classification (GTDB taxonomy): domain Bacteria; phylum Bacteroidota; class Bacteroidia; order Cytophagales; family Flexibacteraceae; genus CAMDMI01. Next base: position 20,083 of record CANETC010000009.1, read on the forward strand.
ACTGCATTCGGCTTGAGGCCCATCGCTTTACCTACTGCGATTGGGTCATATCCAAAATCAGCAAGGTTGGATGCACTTAAGGTGATGCCCATTGCCTGGTTGTTCACAGCCCCAGCACCATAAGCGCTAGCCATTTCTTTTGGGGTTTTTCCTTTCAGCTTGGCTACCATGATGGCAGCTTTCTTTTCTTTTAAAAGGCCAGCTTTTACAATGTCTTTTACATCTTCAAGCTTGGCTTCACCTTCAGTAGTTTCGCTTTTTTTCATGGCCACTACATAACGATCGTTGAATTCAGAAAGTCTGGTTTCTCCAATTTTAGATTCGTCCGAGAATGCCCAGATTACAAGGCCTCTTGCGTCTGCAATGTCATTTACATAGGCAGAGCTTTTCTGAAGCATGTTGGCTGTCATCTTTACGAGTTTACCAGATTTTTTTGCCAGTGTATCAAGGGAAGCAAGGTCTGTAATTTTGCTCTTGAACTCATTGGCCTCACGGTAAATATTTTCTTTTGTTCTGTCACCAGCGCTGATGTTTCTGGCGATGTTGGCAACTTTAAATTTAAGGTTGGTCTTTGGTTCTGTAACCTTGATAATGTGGTAGCCAAAATCTGTTTCAACCACATCGGCCAACAGACCTTTGCCAGGATTATCGAAAACAGCTTTTTCGAACGGCTTTACCATTCTGTTCTCACCAAACCAGCCAAGATCTCCACCTTGGGATGCAGTTCCGTCGGTTCCAAATTGCCTGGCCATTTCCTCAAATGATTCTCCTTTCTTAATTCTCGCAAGAACTGCAAGCGCACGAGATTTTGCACCAGCCTTGGCAGTATCAGATGGACCACTGGTTTTGAAAAGGATATGGGATGCCTTGGCGAAATAACCACCTTCGTTTACGCGGTCAATCAGTTTGTACATTGTGTAAGTTGCACCAGAAAGGAATGGTCCGTAAACCTGTCCTTTCTTCAAAGAGTCTGGATTTCCGCTGATGTCTTTTGGAAGGTCGCCAATGCTCACGCTTTTATACGCCTCTGTTCCATCGGATTTGGATTTTGCATAAGCGGTGTCGTTCTCAGCAGTTAAAAATTCTTCTTTTAGGCGGGCAAGTTCCTCCTGAAAAAAAGCAGAATCTTCGGCACTTGGCTGCACCATAAATTGAACGTAGTCCAAAGTGCGGGTGTCCTGAGACTTGTATTTGTATTGAAACCGCTTGAGGTAATCCTGAAGCTCTTCATCTGATACTTTAATGCTTGAATCCGGTATGGAAGAAAACGGAACAAAAAGAACATCCAAATCTGCCTTGGCTGTCTGGCTTTCATATTCTCTTTTTGCTTCTGCCGTTGTGATGTAATTGGTTTTGGTAAGCAAGGCTTCGAATTTCGTCCTCAAACGATCATCTGGAAGTTTGGCTTCGAAATTATACCAGGCAGCTTTTTGTTGTGGCTGGGCTTTGTCAATATTTTTAAGGAAGTTGATGACAAGGCTCTTGTCAAACTCCTTTGTGTCTTGATTTACAAAGGTTGATTTAATGGCCGAGTGCACATTTTCACCCTGAACCATATCCACCTTTTCGTCATCGGAAATGGTAACTCCGGCACCTTCTGCTTCTTCCCTATATACTTTGTTGAAGATTAGCTGATTCCAGGCCTGTTCGCGAATGCTCTGCATTTCCTGTTCTCCTGGGTTTTTACCCTGCTGAACAAAGAAATCGTACTCGAGGCGCGCAATTTCATTTTGAAGATCTTCAAGGCTTATGTCCTCACCGTTGATTTCACCAACGATTTGCTTTCCACCGAAAATATTTGAGTTGGGTGTAAGAAGGTCACTTCCTACTACGAATAGTCCCAGAGAAACTGCTACAATGCCAACGGCCAGTCCGGCTCGTTCTCTGATTTTGGTAATGATTGCCATTGATCTGTTTTAGAAAAAGGAGTGCAAAGAAAGTCGAATGAATGCTCAATACCAAACCAAAATCAGTGGCTTTGCAGAGACTTCAATAAATACATCAAATAAAGTATCTCAGCAGTCTTTTACTGGACAGGGAATTGGGCCGCTTTTGGGAATCTTTCTGCCTTTTTGAAGGCCGTTGGACTGACTTACCCTACAGGCAGAAAGTGAAAAGACGACAAGCATTAAAAATGCGATTTTCCTAAAAACAATCCTGTTCATCATTGACAATCTTATTTCCTTTCCACAAAAATAGGATTAATAAAAAGGTTTTACGGAAAATCTCCTAACCGAAGTCTTTCATCGATATTTAAATCAGAGACTTATATTTGCACTAAGTTTATAAACAACCAATTTTTAACAAAATGAAAATCAACGCACAAAGTTTTATCTGGCTTCTATTTGCCGGGCTTATCGGATTTAGTTCATGTTCTTCTGATGAAGAAACTGTCCCTTCTCCGACCTTAACATTTACGCTCAATGGTGCCACCGCTGGGAGTTTCAATTCTGGCGAGACAATTGAATTCAAGATGGATTTAAATGCAGCCAATGATTTTACTTCCTTGAAAGGTACCTTGGTTTACACCAAATCTGATAATTCATCAACAACCGTAACCATCAAGGATGCCAACAATGCTGACAAATCCATGGATTACACTAAGAATTCTGATATTACTACTTCCTACAAAGGAACCAAAATTGTGAAAGTAGCAATTCCTGCTGATGCAAAAGTTGGCGCTGAATGGACCATTACTGTTTCATCTGCTACTTCTGGTGGATCTACATCTGCTATTTTCAAAGGAAAGGTGGTTAATACCTGGACTGCAAAACTTATGGGAGCTCAAAACAATGCCAATGGTTCATATTTTAAATCTTCAACTGGTGAAGTTTTGAGTGGTTCCAATGCAAGTTCAGCGCCAGCTGGTGTCGATATTACTTATGCTGCGATCGGTTCACCTTTGGCTTTTCCAATCATTTTATCTTACAGCCAGCGCTCAGCTGAAGGACTTTCAAATGTTCCTGCAGGTGCAGAAAAGACTTATTTTGTTGAGACAACTTTAGTACCTGCAGATTTTCTATCTGCTACAAAGTCTTGGACAAGTTGTTTTGCTAATGCAATGCCAACTAGCACAAGCCCACAGAAAGTAACCATTGCGAAAGACAAAATTTTTGCTTTCAAAAATGCTGCAGGAAAGATGGGCCTAATTCATATCCAGGATGTGGTTGATGGCATTGATGGCTCAGTAACCATTAATGTGAAGGCTGAAAATTAATTCACCATTTCTTATCAAAAAAATCCCGCTGAAAGGCGGGATTTTTTTTGTGCCCATCAGTAATCAAATAAGATTCATTGAATTTTATACTCTTCAAAAAAGTGGCTATGGCTCGCAGCGGCTATAAGTTAAGTACGGTTTTGTAATAAGAAAACTTGTAATAAATTTTTTCTATTACAAAGATTCCTATTACAACTTTGTAATAAGAAAACCTGTAATAAATTTTTTCTATTACAAACATTCCTATTACAAAATAGGAATCGAAAAAAATCCGGTCTCATTGTCCTTCATCTGTCCTTTGTCTTGCTAAGCAGGGACGACCAATTTGTCTGGGACTCTGTGCCGCAATGCCTTCAACATTTATGGCTTACCGCCGAAAGGTAAATTCCTCCACCAGGAAGGAGGCTGGGAAATCTAATTTCTTGGCTAAAAATAAGGGTGTATTCTCCCTCAGCTTGCACACTTTTCTGAACACCATCTAGAATTTGGACATGCTTATCGATTTAATGGTTGAGAAAGGTATGGACAAAAAAAATCCCGCGAAAGCGGGATTTAAATTTCTGTAGAACAGAAGGGAAGGATTATTTTCCTTCGTTCTTCTTGTTCTGAACCTGAGAGCGGATGTCCTGGGCCAGAACTTTCATGTCCTGCATTCCTTTGCGGACACGGGTTCCTGCTGCCTGGTTCTCTTTGTTGTAGAACTTGTCAAAGTCACCTTCGAGGGACATAACGAGGTTCTTCAGTTCGTCAAATCTGTTCATGAATTTTTTTTGTTTGAGGGTAAACCTATTTGGTCTATCGGTGGAACATTATTTCCTGCAATCTTTTCGAAAAAAAACAGCCTTTCCAAAAAAAAATGTGAAAATTTTATAAAACAGCGTATTCAGATGAGATATACTCATTGTTACGGAGCTTCACATAAATCTCTTCAAGGGCTTTTACGGTGATTTCTATGTCAGATTCTGTATGTAATGCAGTGGGAATCAGTCTTAAAATAATAAGACCCTTAGGAATTACCGGGTAGCACACGGGCGAACAAAAAAGTCTGTAATTTTCTCGGAGGTCAATGGCCAATTTTGCCACCTGATTCTCGTCGCATTTAAGGATTACAGGGGTAACAGGCGAACTTGTGGTGCCAATATTGAACCCTTTTTCCCTGAGTGAGCTCTGAAGTTTCGTGCAAATCTCCCAAAGCCGGTCCTTAAGTTCTGGTTTTGTGCGTAAAAGTTCAAGCCTTTTCAGCGCTCCGATTACCAGAGGCATGGGCAGTGATTTGGCAAAGATCTGAGAACGCATGTTGTAGCGCAGATAATCGATCACTTGCTCATCACTGGAAATAAAGGCTCCAATCGACGCCATACTTTTGGCAAAGGTTGAGAAATAGATGTCAATCCCATCCTGGCAACCTTGCGCTTCTCCAGTTCCGGCGCCGGTTTTACCCATAGTGCCGAATCCGTGTGCATCGTCTACCAAAAGCCGGAAACTGTATCGATCTTTCAATTCAACAATTTCCTTGAGTTTGCCCTGATTTCCGGACATGCCGAAGACACCTTCGGTAATCACCATGATGGAACCTCCTGTTTCCTCAACAATTTTATTGGCGCGTTGCAATTGTTTTTCCAATCCGGCGATGTCGTTATGCGCAAAAACAAAACGCTTGCCGATGTGCATCCGGAGTCCGTCAAGAATACATGCATGCGATTCTGCATCATACACCACAACATCGTGGCGGTCGAGTAGACAATCGATCGCAGACATGATTCCCTGATAACCAAAATTGAGCAAGTATGTGGCCTCTTTGCCTACAAATTCTGAAAGCTCAGCCTCAAGTTGCTCGTGGTAATCAGAATTGCCCGACATCATGCGGGCGCCCATTGGATAACCCAGACCAAATTTTGCTGAGGCGTCTGCATCTACTTTTCTTACCTCCGGATGGTTGGCAAGGCCCAGATAATTGTTTAGGCTCCAGTTAAGGATTTTTTTGCCTTTAAATTCCATGTATGGACCAATTTCACCTTCCAGTTTCGGAAAAGTGAGATATCCGTGTGCCATTTTGGAATGTTTGCCGAGCGGCCCTCTGTTTTGAAGCAGTTTCTCAAATAAATCCACTGTTAACGACTGTTTTGAGTAAAAAAAATAGGGAAAAAAACATCGCGAATTTAAGACAATATCCCCGAGAATCAAGCCTCTGTTGTTGCTGTATTATTGTTCTAGGCAATGGCCGGCATTCTATTGGCCCAGGCCTACTTCCATTTCAGGAAAATCCCTACTTTGCGCATGGCTTTCTTATTGAGAATTGCCTGATCACACCAGCTACTAATACTTTGAAAATCAAAAAAATACTTGTTGCAAACCGTGGGGAGATTGCGGTTCGTATTATGCGATCTGCCTCTGAAATGGGCATTAAAACCGTTGCTGTTTACAGCGATGCCGACCGCAGCGCCAGGCATGTAATGCAGGCCGACGAGGCTTGGCACATCGGCGAGTCGCCTTCCTCGGCTTCCTATTTGAAAGGTGATTTAATCATAGAAACCGCCAAAAAGGCTGGTGCGGATGCCATTCATCCAGGTTATGGTTTTCTTTCTGAAAATTCAGGTTTTGCAAAGGCAGTGCGTGAAGCTGGTTTGATTTTTATCGGCCCTTCTCCTGAGTCCATTAATGCCATGGGGGATAAACTGCGTGCCAAAGAAACAGCCCGTAAAAGTAATGTTCCACTCGTTCCGGGTTCTGCTGCGGCCATTTCAACCATTGAAGAAGCACTTGCCGCAAGTCTTGAAACCGGTTATCCTTTGCTTATAAAAGCATCTGCCGGAGGTGGAGGAAAAGGAATGCGGGTGGTGCATAAGGAAGAGGAACTTCAGAATGAAATGGAAATGGCCATGAATGAAGCCATGTCCGCTTTCGGAGATTCAACGGTATTTATCGAACGATATGTGCAAAATCCAAAGCACATTGAAATCCAGATAATTGGTGACCAGCACGGCAACATCGTGCATCTTTTTGAGCGTGATTGTTCCATTCAAAGGCGCCACCAGAAAGTAGTGGAGGAGGCTCCATCTGGAATCCTTACCCCAGAAGTTCGAGAAGCCATGGGACGCGACGCTGTAAATCTTGCCAAAACTTGCGGGTATTACAGTACTGGAACTGTGGAGTTCATCATGGATGAGCAGCTTCGCTATTATTTCCTCGAAATGAATACCCGCCTGCAGGTGGAGCATCCGGTAACCGAACTTATTACTGGTCTCGATCTGGTGAAGGAGCAAATTCGGGTGGCAGCAGGAGAGGAGTTAAGTGATAAAGTAAAGAATGTCTCAATTCGGGGCCATGCCATTGAAATACGTGTGTGTGCGGAAGATCCGCTCAATCAATTTTTGCCGGATGTTGGCACCATCAGCCATTTCAGGGTTCCGCAAGGACCTGGCATCCGGGTAGATTCTGGCTATGAGGAAGGTGACGAAATTCCGATTTTTTATGACCCGCTCATGGCAAAATTGATTGTTTTTGCGGAGGATAGAATTTCTGCCATAGACAGAATGATCAAGGCAATTGATCGGTTTGACCTTCGGGGCGTGGCCAATACCCTGGATTTTTGTAAGTGGGTAATGCAGCATCCGGATTTCAGTTCTGGTTGGTTTGATACCCATTTCATTGCAAAGAAATTTTCACCGGAATTGCTTGAACCACAACTATCTGAAGAAGAACAATTGGCTCTTGCACTTGCTGCTATCAGATGGAAAGAAGGCTCAAAACCGCGTGCTATTTCTGCTTCAGTGAAGCAAGAAAATTCTGCCTGGAAGAAAAGGGCAATTCCACAAAGATTCGGTTCATGATTTCGATTGGAGTTTTACTGCTGATACTCGGACTCTTCTTGTTTTTTGCAGGATTTGTGCAATGTATCAGCAGTAAAAAATTCCTTGGATTTCTTTTTGGAATTGAAATGGTCATAAACGCTGCCAACCTCAATCTGGCAGGTTTTATACAGTTACAACCTCAAAGGACAGACCTTCAAGTTTATATTGTTTTAATCACTGCTCTGGCCGCAATTGAGGCCGCAGTTGGTCTTTCAATTTTTGTATGGGTTTCCTCCAAAGAAGAGGATGCCAGTTTCAGGCTTCTTTAAGAAATTCTTAGAGAATTAAAGGCGAACGATTTCCGCCATTTCCAAAACGGTTTTTACAATGCCGGCGGCATCGAAACCACATTCTCTGTACAATTCGCTTTGCTCACCGTGCTCAATGACTTCATCCGGAATTCCCAAACGGCGAACTTTGGCGTGCAGGTCGTTTTCAGCGGCAAATTCCAATACGGCCGAACCAAATCCACCCATTATACAACCATCTTCAACGGTTATGATTCTGTCAAACTGCTGGAAAACTTCTCTCAGCATATTTTCATCCAGTGGCTTTGCAAAACGAGCATCATAGACCGCTGCGGAAATCCCTTCTTTTTCCAGCATTTCTGCAGCATCTAAAGCAATATTTCCAATGTGGCCAATGCTGATGATGGCCAGGTCTTTTCCATTCCGAACTTTTCTTCCTTTTCCGATTTGAATTCTTTCAAACGGAGTACGCCATTCCGGCATTACACCTTCACCTCTTGGATAACGAATTGTGAAAGCCCCTTTGTTTTCAAGTTGGGCTGTGTACATCATATTTCGTAATTCCTGCTCATTCATTGGCGCGGCTACAACCATGTTTGGAATGCAGCGCATATACGCGATGTCGTATGCGCCATGGTGGGTTGGTCCGTCTGCACCAGCAAATCCGGCACGGTCGAGGCAGAAAATAAGAGGCAGATTTTGCAGGCATACATCGTGGATCACCTGGTCGTACGCCCTCTGCATGAAGGTGGAATAAATATTACAAAATACGGTCTTTCCCTGGGTGGCCATGCCTGCGGAAAAAGTAACCGCATGTTGCTCGGCAATGCCCACATCAAAAGCCCTGTCAGGCATGGCTTTCATCATGATGTTCAGGCTGCATCCGGATGGCATCGCTGGAGTAACTCCTACAATGTTTGGATTCATTTCGGCCAATTCAACCAAAGTATGACCAAAAACATCCTGATATTTAGGTGCTTGTGGCTTTTCGAAGGTTTTCTTGTGGATTACACCGGTAATCTTATCGAATTTTCCGGGTGCATGCCAGAGGGTCTGGTCTTTTTCGGCAAGCGGATATCCTTTTCCCTTGGTGGTAACGCAATGCAAAATTTTTGGACCAGGAATCTGGCGAAGGTCATTCAAAACCTTTACCAAGTGGTGCACATCGTGACCATCTACCGGACCAAAATAACGCAGGTTTAGGGATTCAAAAAGATTGGAATGCTTTAGCAGAGAAGCTTTTAAACCGCCTTCAATTTTAGAAGCAATTTCCTGGGCATTCACTCCAAAACGGGACAATTTTCCCAGCACATTCCAGATCTCGTCCTTTACTTTATTATAGGTGTGGCTTGTGGTGATATCGGTGAGATAGTCTTTCAAAGCACCCACATTGGGGTCGATGCTCATGCAATTGTCATTCAGCACAATGATCATGTTGGCGGCGGAATCACCGGCATGATTCATAGCTTCAAAAGCCATTCCGCCTGTCATGGCTCCGTCACCGATAACGGCCACAACCTGTTTGTCTTTTTCGCCATTGAGTCCAGCGGCAACCGCCATGCCCAATGCTGCCGAGATGGATGTACTGGAATGTCCTACACCAAAGGCATCATATTCACTTTCTTTCCTTTTTGGAAAACCTGAAATTCCACCGAAAACCCTGTTGGTATGAAAAACATCTCGCCTCCCTGTCAAAATTTTATGCCCATAAGCCTGATGTCCAACATCAAAAACCACTTGGTCATTCGGCGTGTCAAATACATAATGAAGTGCAACGGTAAGTTCCACTACACCAAGACTCGCTCCAAAGTGTCCGCCATAAACGGAAACAGTGTCTACAATATATTGCCTCAGATCTTCACAGACCAGATGAAGTTCAGCTTCATCAGTTTTCCGAAGGTCCGATGGAAGTCGGATTGCTTCAAGGTGTTTTCCGGGATTAATCTTCATTTGCAAATATTCAAGACGGTTACTTTGGAAAGGATGTCACTTAAGACGATCCAAAATTTTAAACGAAATTGGTATGCAAATTAACCAATCGATTCGAGGAAAGTTTTGAAATTGCAGGAAAATTTATCTCAGCAACTCAAATTTTTAAAATCAATCAAATTGTTGATTCGGTATTTTCTCTTTTTAATGATTGCCTTTGGGCTTTTATCGGCCATTCCCAGAAAAAAACCGGGGAAGAGAAAAAAATCTGCTCGGGTGATTTTCAAGCCCAGAACCATTGCTTTGGAAAATGCCTCTTCTCCGGAAATGCTTCAATTTTTTCAAGGACTTAAAAAACTTTCCAGCAAAGGTGGACAAGAGAGAATTCTCATCATCGGTGACAGCCACAACCAGTGTGAAGATTTTGGAAATAGCCTACTAAGCTATCTGGCCGATTCTGCAGGAATACCGGTTTCTGGCCGGAATTTTGTTTTTCCTTATCCTTTGGCACGAACCAGCCACAGAAGCAACAATCGGTTTTTTTGCCAAAAGGAAAATTGGAAGGGCTGCAGGATCACTTCTTCTTCAGATTCCTGTTCATGGGGAATTTGTGGTTGGGTGGCCCATTCGGTTTCTGATTCTGTGGAATTTCGCTGGCAGTCCGGACAAACTTGTCTAAAACAAAACGATGACCTAAGCTTGTTTTGTCCACCTGAAACGGCTGATTCCTACAGCCTTTTTATTTGTGATAGTGCAGGTAAAAAATCAGAACTAAAATATTCAGATTCCAAAGCAGGATTTTGCACCAGAATCCAAAAGGATGGGAATGGAATAAGTTTGAAAGCCATTCGGAAATCACCCGGAGCTTCCTTCACGCTTCAGGGCATTGGCAGATGGCCAGCGGGGGAGGGCTTAAGTCTTGGAATTTCGGGAACAAACGGCGCCAGACTCGACCACTATCTTCAAGCCCCGGATTTTCAAAAGCATATTTCTGTTTTGAATCCGGGTCTTGTAATTCTTGCATTGGGAACCAACGACGCTTTTGTTTCTGATTTTCAAGAAGACCGCCTCCGGGAAAATCTTGGTTTGCTCGTTGCTCGTATCCGGGCTGCCAATTCCAATACGGCGATTTTGTTGCTCGGTCCGCCTGACCATTGCCGCCGAAAAGGCAGGTCAAACCCGGCCACCAAGCAGGTAAATTTTGTGTATTCCCAAATGTCAGAGGAACTCGATCTTGTTTTTTGGAACCAACAAAAGGCCATGGGCGGAGAAGGTTCTGTAATGGCCTGGCGAAAAAAAGGACTTGCCACCGCCGACATGGTACACTTTACACCCAATGGTTATACGCTTCAGGCAAAATTGCTCGGAAAGGCGCTGGCCGCAGAATTAAAATAATCAGGCGGCCATCACCGCCCTCGGCAGGCTGAGGATAAACCTCACTCCTTTGTCCATTCCCATACTTTCGGCCCTGATTTCTCCGCCGTGCATTTCTGTGAGGGTTCGTGCGATCGAAAGGCCAAGGCCAGTCGACGATTCGCCACCGGTTGGTTTGGCCGATAGCTTGCAGAATTTCTGAAAAATTCGGCCCATGTCTTCTTCGCTGAGGCCAACCCCCGGGTTGTAAATGCTGAACAAAACCTGGTCTTTTTCAAGTCTCGTACTCGCTTCTATTTCAGCGCCTTTCGGTGCATATTTTACTGCATTGCTGATGAGGTTGTCGAGGATTTCCAACATTCTGTGCCTGTCTACCAAGGCAAAGGCTTCCTCACCCTGTTCAATTTTTAATACTTGGGATTTTTGTTGGGCAGATGCCTGATTGCTTCGGATCGCTTGCAAAACAATTTCATTGAAATTGCTGGGGCTCACTTTTAGTTTTATTCTTCCACTTTCCAGAAAGCCACTTTTAAGAATGTCTTCCAAAATGTGAAGCATTCTTTTGGATGAGTCTTTTATCAGATCTGCAATTTGTCCAAGTTCCTCTGTGTTTTCCTTTTGGTAGAGGATGTGGTCTGAAATTCCGATAATGCCTGCCAAAGGATTTTTTAGGTCATGGGCAGCAAGCTGAATAATTTCGTTTTGAATTCTTTCTGATTTAATGAGCTCCTTTCTGAGAAAGAGTTCTTCCATCAGCATCTCTGCCAAAGTTTGAATGCTCAACAATTCAATTTTCGAGTTTTTTCTTTCCGAGCGATCCAGCAGACAAAGCCAGCCAAGGGCTGTTCCATCCTCGGCTTTCAATTCTGCCCAACTGAAAAACTTGAAATCCCGGATTTGATGCCAGAGGCTGGAAGCCGCAAAGAATTTCTCTTTGTGAAAGCGGCTGCCGAATTCCGGTTCCATTTCTTTCAAAATGTGGGACAGGTCGAAGATTTGCTGAACCGCATCTGGGTGAAGGGGTTGGTCTGAACTGATGCGGTAAGTCTGGAAATCCGCCAGAATAATCATACTGGCGGCGCATCGGTTGCTTACCCGGGCAAGCGAACAGCAGCGGTCCAGGCTTTGGATGGTTTTTTCTGAGTGAAAACCATATTCCTTCAATAGCTTCGACAAAACACTGTCGAACCAATGATTCAGGATAAGTCGGTTCATTTTAGTTGTGGTAAACTGCCTATGTGCAATTGCATATAGGAGAATGCAAACATGAAGTGTTATTTAGGTTTTAAATGCGCCATCGGTCGGCCTTTGGGTACATGTGTGCCTAAAACCGGGGTCTCCGGATTATTTCAAGTTGCATTAGAGCTAACAGATTGAAAAACAATATTAATAGACATCTGTTCCTCACTTGCATAGCAGCATATTAAAACTCAATTTTGCATCGGTTCGGGGTTTTACCTTCCCTTACATTACATGATGAATACACTTGCGCTTCCTTACCTAACTGATTCTGCAATTGCACATTTTATTTCAGAAGCCCTTCGGGAAGACATTGGCTCGGGAGATGTGAGCGCGCTTTCTTCTGTGCCAGAATCCAAACGCAGCAGTGCTGAACTCAAAATCAAGGACAAAGGAATTCTGGCTGGCATGGATTTGGCCCGGAAAATCTTCATGACTTTCGACCCAATGCTTTCTTTCGAACCAATTCTAAAAGATGGCGACCCAATTGAAAATGGCCAGATTGCATTTCGTATAAGCGGAAGCGCTCGCTCAATTTTAAGCACCGAAAGACTGGTCTTGAATTGCATGCAAAGAATGAGCGGCATTGCAACCAAAACCAGACACCTTCAGAACCTAATTTCGCATACAAAGGCGAAAGTTCTCGATACCAGGAAAACCAATCCGAACAGTCGGATTATTGAAAAGTGGGCAGTGGCAATAGGAGGAGGGAGCAACCACCGTTTTGCGCTTTATGATATGGTGATGTTGAAGGACAACCACAATGATTATGCCGGTGGAATTACACCTGCACTTCAGGCTTGCCGAAAATACCTGAAAGAAAATGCCCTGAATTTGAAAGTTGAAGTTGAAACCCGCAACCTTGCGGAAGTAAAAGAGGCTCTGGATTCTGGCCTGGCCGACATTCTAATGCTGGATAATTTTTCTCTGGATCAAATGCGGGAAGCTGTTAGTCTGGTCGATGGAAAACTTCCCTTGGAGGCAAGTGGAAATATCAATGAATCTACCATCGCCGCCGTGGCCGAAACTGGGGTTGATTACATTTCCGTTGGTGCTTTAACCCATTCCTATAAAAGTCTTGATTTGAGCTTGAAAGCCGTTTCAGGTTAATTGTATGTTGGGCTTTATTTTCAAAATCTGGGGCAAATCCATCATTTTTTTTAGTGGCTGGAAGGTTGTCTGGAAAGGGCTGGGACCATTGCCCGAAAAATGTGTGGTAGTGGCAGCCCCGCACACCAGTAATTTCGATTTTGTAATTGCCCGTGCAGCTTTTGAGGTTTTGGGCATGCCAGTTAGGTTTACCATAAAGAAGGAATGGATGGGTTTTCCACTGGGTTGGTTGCTTCGGTCCTTGGGCGCAATTGCCATTGACCGAAATCCCAAAAATGCATCGGGTCGGGTTTCCAATGTGGAGGCAATGGCAGCCCTCTTTTCTGAGAATGAAAAACTGGCCATTCTTGTTACGCCAGAAGGTACAAGATCTTTGCGAACTGAGTGGAAAACCGGGTTTTACTATGTTGCAAAAACAGCTGGAGTTCCACTCGTTCTTGGGTATTTGGATTACAAAAAAAAGGAGGCAGGCATCGGGAAAATTCTGTTTCCTGGTGACGATCTGGAAGCGGACTTGCGCGAGATTATGGCATTTTATGCTGGAGTTTCAGCCCGATTTCCTGAAAAATTCTCTATAGATCTTCGCTATTCCTGATTTTCTGCTTTTGATAAAAAGCGCTTTTAAAACCGTTTAAATTAGGTTTTGAATTGACTTTGGATAAAAAATAAGAATAGTTTTTGCTGAATCTTACAGGATGCTTTTTAGGAAATAGCTGAACAATTTTTTCTTTTTTAAGAGGCGATAATTGCATTATCAAGCACAAACATTCATTGTTTATGAACCCTATAAGAATTGAAACTAAAATCGCCCTCGGATTCCTACTGATGTTTAATCTTTTCAGCGCCTCTGCTCAGATCGGTGTGGAAGACAAACGAAATGCATATAACAACAGGCGTTTTTATGCTCGGACCGCCCGGCTATGCGAAAATTCAGTACTGATTCAACTGGCCCAAATTCCCAATGCCCTTCGTCTTACCTATGAAAGAAGGCTGGATTACCGTTTTGTTGTGGGAGCAAATGCTTCCCTCAGGTTCTTGGGTGAAGAGGCTGGCACTGTAAAATCCGAAGCTTTTGGAAAGTTTTTTGTGAATAAAAGGGCGCCTCAAGGTTTGTATGTGTATGCAGATTTGGGCTTTGCTGCCGTTCGGAACCATACATTTGATTACAAAATGAATTTTGATGATGCAGAGTCTACTAAAATTGCCAATCCCAGAATTCAACAATTAATCAGCAGGTCAGCCAGTTTCACAAGCATTTCTTCCGGATTTGGGTTTGGGTTTCAGAATGTGTATGGTGCCGGACGCCGGACAGTTCTGGATGTTGCCATCGGTTATCGAAATTATCAGATTCCTGCGAAGGTTTCCTCAGGAACAGTTGTCGAAAACGGACTTCGTTACAATGCTTTCAATAACAACAATACCTTGCTCAGCACCATTTCGCCACTTGCCTTTCGATTTGGAATGGGTTATATGTTTTGATGCCCGATGAATCGATGAATAGAATACCAAAGGGTCTGCAAATCAGCAGGCCCTATTTTTTTGGCCAGACACAAAGTCCGGAGGCGCTCCGGCGCAAAATCCGGCTCGTTTTCTGAAAAAGAATTGATCCGAACCCATTCCGAAGCATGAATAAATTGTTGGCCGCCCAATGAAACAGCCACATGGTGGATTTTTTTACCTTCTTCTTTGAAAAACAAAATGTCTCCTTTTTCAAAAGACGGTTTTGATGGGTCAAATTGGATGCTTGTACCGATTTCGGCTTGCTGCCAGGCATCTCTTGGAAAAGAGTAGCCCTGCAGGTTTACAGCCAATTGAACAAGTCCGCTGCAATCCAGGCCCCACTGGGTTTTTCCGCCCCACACATATGGAACATCTAAAAATTTCAAGCAGGTATCTGCGAGCTTTGTTCCGGAGAATCCGGAAGGGTTTTTGGCAGGAAAAAAACCGCCAAGCTGGGCTTCTGAGGGATTGAAGTTTTCCCAGACAAAAGCACCTGCAGAATACGGCAATCTTTTTTCCTGAGATAATTCCATGCTTGCCATATGCAGGTTTTCCTGAGAAAAATGCGACAAGATTTGCAACTGAGGTATCCGAACATGCCCTTCATAAGCATGCTCAGTTTGGATTTTGGCCCAATCGCCAGACTGGGAAAGGATCCGCACAGGTTCGCCAAATTGGAGCTGAGAAACCAACTCTGCTTTGTGTGAGGCTTCGGCGCGCAACTGTGCAAAGGCACAAATACAAATTGCAATTTCCATGGAGGTACAAAAACACAAAAAAGCAGGGAATTCTTATCAACAATTTGAATTCAGCCATTCAGACTCTGCCAATATTTCCAGTTAAACAGGAAAATTGGATTGGATCTGTGGTTTTATTATTGCTTTAATAAACTGAATTTTAGACGGGTATAAATTCAAAAAATATGAGTGCCTAAAATCAAGGATTGACGATGTATTCAGGATTGATTAGTTTTTTACAACCGTTGTTCTGTAAAAGTCTTTTCCAATTAGGAAGCTTGCATTAAAGTAGCCTGCTGGCGAGCTTTCTAAATATTCCGAAAGCTTGGTGCTTATTTTGGACGGCGTTCCCAATATTTCCAAAACCGATTGTCCTTGAACATTGAACATTTGAAAGTTGATTTGGGAATTGCTAAGGTCTTCAGGATACAGCATCCGAACATTTCCGCTCGTTGGATTCGGGAAAATAGAGATTGTATTTTTTCTATTTTGAGAGGAGGTTGAAGAATTTATAAGAATATCGCTGGCTTTTCTTGGAAGAAGCTGATACCCGGAAGTTCGCGGAATGCTGCTGTCAAACTGCCCACCAAGTCCGGTTATGGAAATGATTGGGGCGGTAGGTACGGGTTGGTTAAACAACGCACAATCGTTGTCAATTCTTAGATCGATCGTACGGGTTCCATTGCTTACCTGCACGGTAAAGCCGGTTCCAATTCCGGTGGTCCATTGCGTTGGATTTACAATCTGAAATCCTGTAATGCTTACAAGATTGGACTCTGCAGATTCAGAAAGTGAATCAACTGGAACAGCAGCCTGAAGCGGGCGACCAGCGGCCAGAACAATTACAGAATCCAGATTCAGCTGGCTGAGCCCATTGAACTGAGTAACTTTTCCGATTGCCCGGATGGAATCTCCTTCCTGAAGTGTTACGCCAAAATTGCTTGAAGCACTAAAAACATTGATGCCTCCTGTGGCATCTCGAATGGCAAATTGAATGCCATTATTTGATCCTCTTAGATTTGGGCCATACAAGGTGCCGGTAATTTTGCAGCTGACATTGATGGAATCTGCTACTCCTCCTTCAAAGGAATTATTTCCACGAAGCAGTCCCACATTGTAAACCGGAAGTTGAGGCACAACTGTTTCATCGTCTAAAATTGTGATTGTCATAATAGAATCACCGCCTATTTCCAAATTGCCACCACCAGCTAATTTTCTGATAATGAGTTTAAATTTTTCATTGCCTTCCAAAAGGCCATCATTTGTAATGTTTAAATTCAAAATCTGATTGCTGCCAAAATTTGCGGGGAATGTAACCTGACCAGATTGGAGAATTGTATAATCTGCTGGATTTGTCGCATTGCTATCCAATGCAAGCACTTGAACCACCAGTTGCTCATTAGAGGGGATTGAAATTTTTAGTGGAATCTGCACATTTCCAGCTGATTCCTGAAGTGAAAGTGTCGTTTCAACAAATTCTATGGCTGGAATGGGTGGGGCTAAACCAGGTGTAATGTCGTCTGCATTCCTCGGTAAAAGCTGATAGCCAGAGTTCTTTGGAATGGAATTGTCAAATTGTCCTCCAAGGCCCACTACATTAAAATAACCGCTTGGGGCCGGTGCTCCATACAAATTACAGTCGTTGTCTATACGAAGGTCCAGTTCAACATTATTTCGTTTAATTTTTACTGTAAAGCCAGAGCCCGTAGGTGCAGCCGGCCATGCAGAGGGATTAGAAAGCGTAAATCCTTCCAATTTCACCAAATCAGATTCAGTACTTTCATCCAAAGTTGTAACCAGTCTGGGTGCCTTGATTGGCCTGAATGGACCCAGCTTTTTAACAGAATCTACAGTAATTTGTGACAAACCATTAAAATTATTGACTGTTCCTATGGCTCTTATGGAATCCCCTTCAAATAGTTGAATCGGCAAATCATTGGTATTTTTAAAAAGGCCTATTCCGCCTGTTTGGTCCCTCAAGACAAATTGAATCCTGTTTCCAGTAACGCCAATATTCTGGCCATACACTATGCCTACCAGTTTGCATTTCACATTGTTGGAATCTGCTCCGCCTCCTTCAAAAGAATTGTCACCCCGTACCTCGGCAATGGTGTAAGTTGGTATAGTTTGACCCAATGCGCAATTTCCTATACCTATAGATGCAAAAAGAATAAAAAGTTTGTAGAGTGATTTCATGCTGCAAAGAAATGAGGTTTTATGTTATTAAATCGTTAAGAGGTTTTCTGTCTGGAACTGTGGACCACAGACCAATGCCTGGCCGAAAAAAAGCCGGTTTTTGAAAAGATTGCCGGACGGGGGCTGTCCAAAATGAAACATCATGTTTTTGACTGCAAAATATTATTGGGAATCCTTGGTCCCAGCGGGACCAGATGTCGCCAGAAAGTTGCCGACCTAAAATCCTAAAAGTCCCAGCAGGACGGAATATTGATGTTTTTGTGCCATCCCTACGCTACTCTGGATCCTTGTAGTACGAAATCTACTATCAATATTTTGTCCCCAGCAGAACAAAACATGGCACATAGCCAAATATTGTTTTGTGAGAAAAGCCAAGTATTCTCTTTCTGGCCGACACCTTGGTCTACACTTACAGTAAAGGACATTATATTGAAAGAACATTATTTCTGCCTCCTAATGTTACACAAATGTTAACTCCATATTAGAGAATCAACTATTCGCAACTTGTATTTTTGAGGTCACCGGTTTGAAATAAAATGTATAAACTTGAAAATAGGTTTTTTATCTGTTTGAAATTTTGAGAAAATTCGTTACTTAAAATTAACACAAGTATAACAGTACATCAGCTGTTGCCAAAAAGTATGGGCTTAGTTTTGCGTCTGATTAAAAAAACAATCAAACGTATGACAACATTATACAAAACACTGGTGGAAGCCAGTTCACGGCTCAAGTCACTAAAAATAAAAGGTCAGGGTTTCCTGTCTTTGTTTGGGATGCTTCTTTTGGGGAGTGTTCTGGTTAATCAGACGGCCTTTGGGCAAGCTTTTACTGGTACCTACCCATTTACAAATGTAACTACGACCAGTGGTACTACCGACCCAACTGCAGTACCAACAGCTACTGGAGTTACTTTTGGTTCA
>CANETC010000010.1 GCA_947441055.1 Cytophagaceae bacterium
CAATCTCCCGTTGCAGGCAAGCTCGTCCTCTGGGCGGGCTTGTTTTTTTTATTGGATTCTGCGGTTTTTTGTCTTCAATATTTTTATAGTCAACGATTGATTGTTCTGAGAAGGATTGCTGCACACATTTCGTTTCCTGGATTCGAAACCGTTCCCACACACTGCCGGAACTTTTAGAAAGAAGGCCCCATTTATCAGGACCAGATCGCTCCGATGGATATCGGCTTTAGCGGATCTGATTTGCACAGGCCACCCAAAACAGAATTCGATTGAAATGTCATTGTTCATAAACTGATGTTGAATTGGTCCTGAAAAACGAATGTGCTTTTGTCTTTTCAAATGTATCAGCAGCGGATTCTCCACAATCGTTCAATGTGCTGGCGTGTAGTCATATTCTCCCAGCGTGTATAAATCGGTTGTCGGGCTTTGCGTAATCTTGTGGCAGGAAATTTTCCTCTCTGAAAAATCAACTTTGAATGAAACTGTACGGATTAATCCTGCTATGCTTCCTGGAGCTGATTTTCTCTTCCACCATCCTCGCACAATCGTTTGGAATCCAAAACATCAACATCACCAAAGGTCTGATCAGCAATTCGGTTTGGGGAATCACGCAGGACAAGGATGGATACATGTGGATTGCCAGCTCCAATGGCATACAGCGATTTGACGGAAAGAACTATAAGTCTTTTTCACAGAGAGACGGCCTTGCAGATTCTGAGGCACTGGACTTTTTCAGAAACAATGTCACAGGCGAAATCTATGTGCAAGTTTATCCGGGAAAGGCCTCGGTGCTGAAAGACGGAAAAATAGACTCCATAAAAAGTAAGCGACTCGAAGCGCTGTTCGCTTCCCGAAGCATTTTGAACATAACAGTCAATTCTGCACGCAAAACACTTTTTATCTATTCCGATCTCACTGCCTATGAAACAGACTTTGATTTCAAGGTTAAGCGGTCCTTCAAGCAAACCCGCTCTGAAGGAGGCCTGATTTTGTTCTTCTATAAGGGAGACACACTATTTCGCTTGAAAGAGCATTCCGGAAATGGGATTTTCATGGATAAGTGGGTGAAAAACCAATTTCAGGAAGTTCGTAAAGTATGCAGCGGAAAAGGAGTGAAGGCCAAGTTCAACACCTTCAATGAGCCTGGTTGCCTGCTGTATGACAACCAGTATCGGGTGTATTCGCTTAATTTCAATTCCCTCAAAATTAATAAAGTAGCCTCTGGAAAAACCGAGATTTCGGGGCTGATAATCGACAGCGATTCCATCCTTTGGTACGGAAAAAACAATGGCGTGTATTGGCAGAATCTGAAAGTGTTGTCCGACTCTGGGCATGTGCTCGACCAACACATTGTTGGCAATATTTTTGAAGACCGCTTCCACCAAATCTGGTTTACCACCATTACAAACGGGGTTTATTACATCAGCAACAAGCACATTCGAAATGCCCATGTGTCCCGCTTTGGAAAACCAGAACGAACCATTCACACATTTTTCCGGAACCAGAATCTCAGTTTGTTTGGATATACAAACAACTCGTTTTTGGTGAAGCAGAATGGAACAGAACAAGTGATTCAAATTGGCCGGCCCGATATGTTTAATCGTGTGATTAAAGTATTGGAGCATGGAAAAGATCTGCTTATTGTCCATGAGTTTGGTGTCTTCAACTGTACAAGCCGGAAGAACTACTATTTAGGTGGGGGGATAAAAGACTTCAAACACCAGAAAAACAATGTTTTTCTGAGTGCGGGATTTCAGGGTCTCATTCGGTGGAAGTTGGAAGGAGATAAGTTAATCCATTTGGATACGGTTGAGAAAAATAAGGTCCTGTGTTTTGAAATGGTTAATGACACAACGGTGGCTTATTATTCCACAAAAGGATGTTTTATCCGTAATCTCCAAAATCCAAAGAAAAATGCACCTGTGATCTTTCCTGAAAACAAGGCTGTTTCCATATCCCGTTTTTACAAACACAAAGAACAGGTCTTTGCCTTGGATCCGGACGGAAACCTGTATAAACTCATGGGTGAAAAACTGCTTTGTACCTATCCGAACATCCTGGGAAACCATGAACGGATCAGGCAAATTCAGATGGATGAAAAAGGAACACTTCATGCCATTACAGACCGAGCCTATTATGCGGTATTTCAATTTTTCAGGCCTGGCCAGCATCAAAAAGTTGTTCTGAATTACAAAAATGGCTTCACCCATTCCCTGATCAACCATGTGTTTTGTTGGAATGATACGGTGTACATATCGGGGAATAATGGAGTGTCCGCTTTCCGGCTCGATGAACTCCAGAACCAATTCCCAGAAAAGGTTTGGATTTCACAAGTCTCATCCGGGGATGCACTGATTGAGAACCCCGGACAGTTTTTTACGCTGAGCAAATCCCAAACCGACCTCAAACTTGAATGCCACACCATCGACTTTAATTTTCCGGAGCCGGTCTTTTTTTCATATCGAATGTTGCGCAATGGAAAGGAACGGTATGCCGGAAAAACCACCGAAAATTCAATTGTCCTTTCGGAGTTAAAAGCAGGCGACTATGTGCTGCAGGTCACGGCATTCAATTCTTTGAATCCGAACCAGAAAAGTGCAACACTTGAAATCCGGTTTCGGAAAGAGCCACTGCTTTTGGAAAATATCTGGGTTCAGACCTTCCTGTATATCACATCCATTTTGGTTGTTGTCTGGATTATGGTGTACCTCCTTAGGCGAGAAGGAGAAAGGGAAAAAGCCAGGAATCTCATTCAACAACGCATTACCCGACTCGAACTTCTTGCTCTTCGGTCTCAGCTGGACCCACATTTTATTTTCAATTCGCTTAATTCCATCAAGGAGTTTATTCGAAAGAACGATGTGTTTCGCTCGCAGCAATACCTAGATGATTTTGCCACCTTGATGCGGACCACACTCGATAAAAGCAAACACCGGAATATTCTGCTGACGGACGAAATTCAGTACCTAAACACCTATCTCACCCTGGAGCAGCTGCGGTTTAACCACAGTTTTACTTTCCAGATTTCATACGGAGACCTGCCAGCGGAACTGATTTACATTCCTTCGATGATGTTACAGCCCTTTGTGGAAAATTCCATCCGGCACGGGAAAATTGGAGCTCTGGCCCATGAAGGATTGCTGGAGGTGAAGTTTGAAGAAATGGACGACGACTTTCTGAAGTGCACCATTATGGACAATGGAACTGGACTTAATTCAGACAAAATTTATCCACAAAAGGGTGTGCATGCTATGAGCATCATTCAGGATCGAATCAATTTATACAACGATTCCCAAAGTATGAAAATTCGGTTTGAGGTCCGCAACCGGGCCGATGGTGCGGGTGTCATGGTTGAAATTCTTTTGCCTATTCTCTACAATGAAAACGATTAACATAAGCCTGATCGAAGATGAGCCACAAAGCTTATCCCTACTGAAAGACACCATCCTCGTTCTGGGGAACCAATATTCCATTGTTTCTGCCACAAGCAATATAAGCGACTCTGTTTTTGAAATCCAGCAATGCAAGCCCGATATTCTGATATCGGATATTCAGCTTCAGGACGGAACCGTTTTTGATGTCCTGGAAAAATCTGGGCCTCATATCAAAACTCTGGTTCTGATTACTGCCTACGACCACTACGCAATTCGTGCGATTAAATACAGTGCCATTGACTATCTCTTGAAGCCAGTGAATACTCTTGAGCTGAAACAGGCCATTGAGAAATGTGTTCAGCAACTGGACTCAATTCACCTCAATACCGTGAGCCAGATTAACTTTCTGCAAGCCAGAAATGAACCCAAAAACCAAAATGCGTACGGGGACATTCTCATCAATTCGGAGAACGCCATCCATGTGATCCACCAGAAAGAGGTTTTGTATTGCAAGGCCGACCGGAATTATACAGAGTTTTATCTGCAGGATGGAAGGGTGATTATCAGCTCCAGGACCTTGCTTTTTTATGAACATCTGCTGGATCCTACCATCTTTTTCCGTGTTCATTTGTCTTTTATTATCAATACAGAACAAGTGAAAACCTTTGTGAAAGGTCGAACAGGCAGTGTGGTGATGAACAACGGATACGAAATTGATGTGGCATCACGGCGAATGGCATTGTTTGCTAGTTTCTTTAAAAATGGTCGTAGGGAAGGGAGCCAGAACAAAACTTGAGAACCTCAAAATCTCCCAAAAGGGAGTTTTTGAAATCAACAGATAAATTCCAGTAATTTTCAGTCTGGGAAGAAGGTTACACGGTTAAAGATTTATTCAAGACATGCTTGAAATTGCCTCAACTTCTTTTCCCAAATTCATTTGGGAATGCTAATCTTGAAGTTCGATACCAATGCCATTGAAAAGCACCAAGTCCCATTACCGAATCGCATTTGCAGCATTTCTGTTTTCCTTGCTTGCAACTTCCTTCGGATTTTTCTCCGCATGGCTGGAAATTGGCCAGTTCTGCTACGCCCTTGATGATTCCTTCATCATGATGGCGATTTCGAAAAACATCGCATTTCACCATGTCTGGGGCCTGACCCAATACCACTTTAGCTCCACAGCTTCCTCTCCCTTGTTTGCTGTTTTGCTCGCCGGGGCCGACTTGATTTTTGGAGATCATATCTGGATGCCGCTGGTCATCAATATTTTTGCCCTCGGCGGACTGTATTTTTTCGTGGCCTGGCTGTGTGCCAAATGGAATTTTAAGCTCTGGCAAACCTGGTGGATGCTGCTTGGATTGTTCTTTTTTATGCCCGTTCCGGTTCTGCTTTATGGCAGTATGGAGCATATTCTTCACACCCTCATTGCGCTTTTTTGCCTGTATTTGGTGCTCGAGAATGAAAAGCCGGCTCCAATTTGGAAACTGCTACTTGCCGGGGCATTGCTTGCTGGAATCCGATATGAAGGATTATTCGAAGGCGGACTTTTGGTGCTTGTGCTTTGGAGCAGAAAGCAATGGCTTTCAGGTGTTTTTTTTGGAGTTGGAATGGCAATCCCGGTGGCGAGTCTTGGCATTTATTCCATGGCTCAGGGTTGGTTCTTTCTCCCCAATTCTCTGGTATTAAAAGCCTACGGAATGAACATTCAGGAAACAAAAACCATCGTCGGATTTATACTTTCCTGGATCAGCAAAGCGGCCAATTATCCCCACGCCATTGCCTCTATTATCGTGCTGGCACTCATTCGGGAATTGCCGGAATCCGCCCGCAACCACAATAAGCTTTGGACAGGCGTGGTTTTGCTGGCCTCCGTACTTCATTTTGTTTTGGCACGATATGGCCATGTGTATCGCTATGAAGCCTATGTGATGGCATTGGGCTGGCTGGCATATTGGAAAACATGTGTTCAGGGTGGTTTTGTAAATTCTCAAGCCGAATTATGGAGAAATTTGCGTCAATCTCCTGTTCAGGCTATCATCGTTATTGCATTGGTATTTAGTCCCTTGTACCGGTCGGTAGAAAGTTATGCAGTAGGCGCAAAAGCCATTGTAAACATCTATGAGCAGCAGGTTCAAACGGCGCGTTTTGTGCAGAAGTATTTTGATAAGGCGGTTATCGGCGCCCTTGATGTGGGTGCAATTGCCTATTATTCGGATTGTAAATTGCAGGATCTCTGGGGCCTTGGAACCATGGATTTTGCCCAGCTGAAATTGAAAAATCAGTACAAGCCTGCTGAAATCGATTCTGTGAGTCAAAGGCTGGGAATGGAACTTGCCATTGTGTACGGACGACCAATGAATCGACCGGGTTGGCAGAAGGTGGAAAGTTGGGCAATCCGAGAAAATATGGTTTGCGCTCAGGATACCGTTGATTTTTACGCATTGAATCCTGATGCACATTCCCGCTTGAAACAACACTTAATTGCTTTTCGCGACAGCCTTCCAAAAAGCGTAATTGTTATTCCAGCGCAGACTAAATGAAAAAAGGCTTTTGGAGAGGAAAATTCAAAAATTCTGGAGCTGAGTTCAAAGACACAGGCTTTAGCAATTTGGCTTCTGCCCAGGGAAGTCGTCTTTTAGATTCAAACGGTAAGTTTCAAGTAAAAAGGACTGGCAGTACAAATTGGTTTTCTTTCAGCTTTGCCCATGAACTTATCAGCATGTCATGGGGCAAATTCCTTGGCATAATTTTCGGATTTTATGTTTTGGTGAACCTACTTTTTGCTTGTCTTTACTACTTGGCTGGCATGGAAAATTTTATGGGTGGCATCGCCAGAACGGAATCTGAGAAGTTTTTTGAAGCTTTCTTTTTTTCTGCACAAACCATTACCACCGTTGGGTATGGTCGGGTGAATCCCGCCGGGTTTTTGCCCAACATCATTGCTTCGGTTGAGGCATTGATGGGGCTTATGAGTTTCTCCATCATTACGGGTCTGTTGTATGGGCGGTTTGCCAAACCGGAAGCCAAAATTGTTTTTGCACCCAACATCCTCATTTCGCCTTTTCAAGGAGAAAAAGCCCTCATGATTCGTTTTGCCAATGCCAGGAATAATGATCTGGCAGAACTTGAGGCGCAGGTGATTCTCAGTCTTGTTGGTTTGGAGGAGGAACGAAATATTAGAAAGTATTATACCCTAAAGCTTGAGAGAAGTCAGGTGACAGCGATGCCACTAACCTGGACACTTGTGCATCCGATTAAGGATGAAAGTCCTTTGCTTTCAATCGATCAGGAAGGTCTGGAGGAACTTGAGGCTGAGGTACTTGTTACAATTAAGGGCCACGATACCATTTTCTCTCAAACTGTTTTTTCCAGAACTTCCTTTCTCCCTTCTGCCTTTGTCTGGAATGCCAAGTTCAAACCTTGTTTTCGAAAAAGTGAGGACGGACTTGAAACAATTTTGGAAATGGACAAGTTGGGGGATTACGAATTGCTTGCATGATATTCAGATCTGTTAATCCCTGGTCAGGTGAATTGATTTCAGAGACCCCTGCGATGGGTGAGGAGGAGGTAAAAAGTGCCCTCTCAAAATCCGAATTTGCTTTTAAAACTTGGTCCAGAACCGAGCTCTCGGTCAGGCTTAATTGCCTCGAAACTTTAGGGAAGCTCATTGCGCTTAATAGTGAATTCCTATCCACCGCTATGTCGGAAGAAATGGGAAAACCGATCATTGAGGCAAGAGCCGAGGTAACTAAATCCATATCTCTTTTAGAATTTTATTGTAAAAATTCTGGCGCTTGGCTTGAAAAAAAGAAATCGGGAGCCGGAGCTAAAAAAGCAGGTATTGCTCGATATCCTTTGGGAGGAATCTTGCTTGTAATGCCCTGGAATTTTCCGCTTTGGCAAGTATTGCGTGGCGCAGTTCCGGCATTGTGTTCCGGCAATGTAATCTTGCTTAAGCATGCCCCGAATGTGTTTGGATTTTCAGCAAAGCTTGAGAAATTATTCCATGAAGCCGGTTTTCCTGAAGGGGTCTTTCAAAACCTTTTCGTAGATGTTCAAGACTTGGATGGGATTGTTTCCCACAATGCTGTTTCCGCTGTTTCCTTAACAGGCAGTGAGGCTGCCGGCCGTTCGATGGCAGCGCTTGCCGGAAAGAATTTAAAAAAGTGTGTTCTTGAACTTGGTGGAAGCGACCCTTTCATTGTGTTGCCAGATGCAAATCTGGAACTCGTAAGTAAAATGGCGGCGGCCTCCCGCATGATTAACACGGGTCAAAGTTGCATCGCGGCAAAGCGCTTCCTTGTGCATGATTCGATTTCAGAAGTGTTTGCAGAACGCATTTCTTTTGAACTGGAACAGTTTCGCCCTGGAAATCCATTGCTTGATGAAACAAAAATGGGGCCTTTGGCGCGACCAGATCTGGTGTCAGCTTTAGAAAAGCAATTGTCTGTCACTTTGAGTGCTGGAGCAAAACTGGCTTACAAGATGGAGGCCGATTTTCCTGAAACAGCATCTTGTTTTTTGCCAGCTTTGATTACAAATGTAAAGCCTGGAATGGCCGCATTTGAGGAAGAAACCTTTGGACCGTTGGCTGTATTAACAAGTTTTTCAACCATTGAGGAAGCAATTGAATTGGCCAATTCAAGTCGATTCGGACTTGGGGCTTCGGTTCATTCTCACAATGAGGATTTGGCCAGAGAAATCGCCGAAAGACTGGACTGCGGCACCGTGGCCATCAATTCCGTGATGCGGTCAGATCCTTCACTTCCTTTTGGCGGAATCAAAGCCTCAGGATTCGGAAGGGAACTTGCCGAAGAAGGTCTTGCAGAATTTGTGAACCTGAAGGTTGTAATGGAAGCTTAGGCGTTTGTTTGCTTTGGTTCCAAAACTGGATGCGGCAGAAAAACTTTGAAGGAACTTCCCTCATTGAAAACGGAATCTACTTCAATTTGACCGTTCAGTTTTTCAACCACCTGCTTGGTGATGTAAAGACCAAGACCAGACCCGTAAGAATCCTCTGAAGCCCGGAAAAACATCTCAAAAATCCGGCCTAGGTATTCGGTATTAATCCCTTTTCCATTGTCGGCGACTTCAATGTTCACCCCTTCCTCATTCGTTTCAATCTTCACAAGAACAAAGGCATCTGCACCGGGACGATGGTATTTGATCGAATTTGAAATCAGGTTTTGAAACAGAATCGACATTCGGCTGTTGTCACTCAAAAAGGGCATCGAATCCTCGATTTCAACTTTGATTTCAACCCGGTCCGCATTTTCCATGAATTTCAGATTGTCCAAACATTCCTCAATTACTTCCCGGAAATCAATTTGCTCCTTCTCCACTTCCATCCGGGTATTTCGGCTGAAATTGGTCAAGTCAAGAATGAAAGAGTCGAGCTTGTTGATGCTCTTTTCTGCAAGGTTGATGTAGGCTGCTTTTTGAGTTTCAGCAGATTCCATTCTTATGAGGTTGAGTAGTCCAAGAACAGACCTCAGGGGCGCACGAAGGTCATGCGAAGCGCGGTACACAAAACTATCCAGTTCGAAATTGGTTTGTTTGAGTTTGATTTCTGCATCTTTTCGCTGGGTAATATCCCTGGAGTTTACCACCACACCCTGAACCGAATTGTCGTCGAGCAGGTTGTTCATGACCGATTCTATGTATCGGATTTTACCCGAACCGTCCTTGATTTGATATTCAACGGTATAATCAATTTCTTTCTTGAGAATCGCTTTTTGAAAGGTTTCCTGGTAATTTTCGTAATCACTTTCTAATACAAGTTCTGACAAAGAATTTCCAATCAGGTCTTTTCCTGGATAACCGAGCATCCTTTCAGTTGATTCTGATGTATAATTAATTCGACCATCTCGGTCCAGCAAGGTCACAATATCAGAAGAGTTCTGAACCAGTGAACGGAACCTTGCCTCGGATGAAGCGAGTTCCAGTTCAGCCTGTTTCCGCTCTGAAATATCAAGCGCGGTGAAACAGATGGAGGTCATTTTGTTTTCCTGGTCATAAACCGGCAGAAAGTTTATTTCAAGCCAAATCGGGCCAGTTGGGATGTCTTCAATATACTCTTCATATTTAACATACTCACCACCCGAAGCCATGGCAGAAACTTCAACATACTGTGCAATTTTATCTTGTCCCCAATAGTCGGTTAGCGGCTCGCCAGCAACCAGTTTTTTGCCTGTGAGGTTGTCAATAAACTCAATGGCTTCCTTGTTGAAAGTTAAAATTCTGAATTCCAGGTCTAAAAGGATAAAGGTCTGGATGGTATTGTCGAAAATGGCCTTTAGGTAGTTCTCCGAAGTGCGAAGCGCCTTTTCCACTATCTTCTTTTGAGAAATATCACGGAATACATGAATCCTTCCAATGATGGCACCAATCGAGTCCTTCAGGTTTACTACACTTAGCTCTGCAATGCCGGTTTCGCCTCCTTTTTTCTGGAAATCAACTTCCGAAGTAAATTTGGCATCGTCTTCTTCTTGTGTATCAAAAGAATGATTGATCGCTTCTTCAATGCGCCATGGGTATTCGAAAATGGGCGTTTCAGAAACTTTCTTTCCCAAAATTTCTCCTTTTCTGAACCGGAAAAGGCGTTCTGCAGATGGACTCCATTCTGAAATCCGGTTTTCCTGGTCTGTAAGAACAATGGCATCCGAAATGTTCTCAAATGCCAAGGAGTGTTTGGTGAGTGTGTGGTAATTCTGTTCCCTTTCCACGGCGATGCCCGTGAGTTTGCACGCCATGCTTACCAACATGGTTTCTGCATGCGTGGGCTTATGCTGGGATTTGTGGAAGAGTGTTACAACTGCGAGAAGCTCATCATTTTGCCCCAAAACCGGGACACTCCAGCTGGACAGAATTCCAACCTGTTCCGCATCCACCAGTTTTTCTTTCCAGCTCGGATCGGTATTCAAATCTTGTGCAACTACCATGTCTTTTATGTCAGCTGCTGTTCCAATGGTGGTGCTGTTTTTACCTGGCGTTATTTTCTGAAAAGAGGCTGCAAAATTGAGCGGAAGCCTCGGGCCGCAGGCAAAAAAGAGTTGTTTACTTGCTTCTTCGTAAAGGTGGATTGCCGCCAGGGCTTCCGGCATAAACTGGTGGAGTTTTGCACAAATTCGCTCCAGCACAATCGGAAGATTTTCTCCTTTTGCGATGAGCTCCATAATATCCTTTTGGTGGTTTATGATTCGCTCAGATTGCTTTTGCTGGGTAATGTCGGTTGCATAAATGTTGATGTAATCGCCTTTCACCACATAAACAAACAAGAGCAGGAAATACCGATTACGAATATTGAGGCTGAGATTCAGTGTATTTTCAACCGGACTCAACCTGCTTAAGCGCTCTTTGATGTTGTTTGGAATGGAGTTGCCGTATTTTACTTTCCATTCATTGAGAAAAATGCTTGCCGCTTTGTTGGCATAAATAATTTCACCTCCGGTGGAAATCCGCAAAGTTGGGTGCGGTGCTTCTGCCGGGAATTTTGCCAGATTCTCAATCTGACGCTGGTCTTGTACCGATTTGGTGATGTCCCGCATCACAGCAAGGTGACTTCCCGGAAGGTAGTTTGCCTTGGCATGATATTCTACATATTTGATGCTCAGGAAGCGGTCGATAAATTTATAACGGCCTTTGATTTCGCCTTCTGTCAGGAAGTTTTTCAAGTTGGACTGAAGCAGCATTCGCTCTTTGGGCTGTACAAACCTCGAGATATTTTGTTCTCTGAAATTTGGGCCTTCGATCGAAAAAAGTTCACATGCCACAGGATTGGCGTCTTTTATTTGACCATCGTTGTCGAAAATAACGATGGCATCCATGGACTGCTCAAAAAGACTCCTGTAACGCGTTTCGCTGGCTTTTACCTGTTTTTCAAATGAGAATTTCTGAAGTACCGTTCGGATGGTAAGGTCCAGATCTCTTTCCTGAAAGGGCTTGAGCAGGTACCCGAAAGGATCCGATAATTTGGCCCGTTCGAAGGTTCTTTCATCGGCATAGGCTGTGAGGTAAATGACCGGCACATCCATTTGCTGGTGGATGAGTTCAGCAGTTTCGATGCCGTCTATGTCCCCATCAATCATGATGTCCATGAGAATCAGGTCGATAGGTCCATTTTTGGTGGCAGCAATGGCATCTCTTCCGCTCGAGACGCTGGCAGCTACCTCATAATTCATATTGAGAAGCCTTAATTCCAGATCCTTTGCTATGATTTTCTCATCTTCAACAATCAGGATTCGGTGCTTTTTAACCTCAGTCATTTTTGATTCCCTTTTAATGGTCGGGCAAAGCCGATGCGGCATTTGGTATCCAATGCCAAAGTAAGGGCAATCAATCCATCAAAATGCTTGAATTTGAGGTGATTTCTGTATGTGGGATTGGCTTAATTCATTGGAATATGAACAATCCGCTTGGTCTCAAAAAAGGACTCCTGGATATAATCCTTCAGAAAGAAGGACTTGGGTCCAAGCTTGCCTACAACCTTAAGTTCTTCTTCTAAATCGCCTCCTTTCCACATGAGCAATCCATTTCTAAGTTCATGTGCAAAGTGTTTTACAAATTTACCTTTGCTCCAGCGGACAAGTTCTTCTGCCGGCGCCACCGCGCGGGTGATTACAAAATCAAAAGGACCTTCAACATTTTCAGCCCTGGCATTGATGGCTTTCACATTTTTAAGGTTTAGCCTCTCAGCCAAATCTTCTACAACCTTAATTTTCTTACCAATGGAGTCTACCAGAGTGAAATTGGATTCCGGAAACCAAATGGCGAGTGGAAGACCGGGAAATCCACCTCCGGTTCCCAAATCCATGATTTCTGTCATGGGCTTAAACTTAAAAAACAAGGCCAGCGAAAGGGAATGGAGAATATGTCTTTCGTAAAGATTCTCAAGGTCGCTGCGGGAAACCAGGTTTACCTTTTCATTCCATTCTACATAGCCTTCCCAAAGTTTTTCGATAAGGGCGAGTTTTTCGGATTCAGCGTCCGGAAAATATTTCTGGATGAGTTCTGTGTTTTTCATTTTGATCAATTAGCCTGCAATGGATTTTGCAATGGCTTTCGCCGCTTTTTTTCCGTTTGCTACGGCATTCACTACTTCTTGTCCACCACTTACAGCGTCACCTGCAGCATAATATTTTGGATTGCCGGTTTGAAAGGAATCTGAATCTGCGATGATGTTTCCTTTTGAATCCAGTTGTACACCTGAAATCAGGGCGAGAAATTCTCTTTGCTTCGATTGTCCTGTGGCTTTTATCACCAAATCAGCTGGCACGATAAATTCAGAGCCGGCAATCGATTCCAGTTTTCCGTTTGATTCTCTCGTACGCACAAATTCTACGCCTT
Organism: Cytophagaceae bacterium; assembly: GCA_947441055.1. Classification (GTDB taxonomy): domain Bacteria; phylum Bacteroidota; class Bacteroidia; order Cytophagales; family Flexibacteraceae; genus CAMDMI01. The sequence continues at coordinate 12,720 of CANETC010000010.1, forward strand.
CAACCTTATCATTTCCGATAATCCGAAGCGGTGCAGCATTGAAAAGCGCTTTTACGCCCACCGATTTGGCGAGTTCATACTCAAAGTGGTAAGCGCCCATGGCCTCCTTTTCCCGACGGTATGCCAATGTAACATCAGCGGCGCCCATGCGGGCAGATTCTGAGGCAGCATCCATGGCGGTGTTTCCTGCACCAAGCACAATGACCTGGGCCGGAACTTTTTCATTTGCCTTGTTCATGCGCAGTTTTTCCACGAATTCAACCGCGCCTTCAACACCTTGTAATTCTTCTCCAGCAATGCCAAGGCTGGAAGTCCGCCCAAGTCCAATGCCAATAAAAATGGCATCATACTCTTTTTCTAATTGTTCGATGTCCTGAGAGGATTGAATCGGATGATTGTATTGGATTTTGAATCCGAATTGTTTTTGGAGGTATTCAACTTCCGCCAGGGCTTCTTCATTTGTAATTTTATAGGGCGCAACACCATAAACAGTGAGGCCGCTACCAAGTGCCTTGGCTTCGAAAATGTCTACATCGAGGCCTAAACTGCGAAGTTCGCAGGCGCAAGAAATTCCTGCAGGACCAGCACCTACGATGGCCACCTTGCCAGCAGTTTTGCCTGAAAGATTCGCAATCGGCATGCTTTCGCGTATGGCTTTTTCGGTGGCAAATGATTGAAGACGGCCAATTTCTATCGCCGGAACGCCCTGGTGGTTGTACACGCAGGAGCCTTCGCAAAGGACTTCGGTCGGGCAAACTTTTCCACAGGCATGTCCAAAATAATTTGATTCATAAATAGTGCGAGCGGCACCATTTACATTTCCAGAATTGATTTGCTTGATGAAAAGCGGAATATCGATTCCTGTCGGACAAGCAGTGACGCAAGGGGCATCATAGCAAAAAAGACAACGGGAACTTTCGAAATGCGCCTGATTGGCCGTCATCAGAGGTTTTATCTGGGCAAAGTTCTTATCGAAATCTGCTTCTGTGGCTGGAGTTTTAAATTCAGACATGTTTCTAACAATTCTAAATCCTGAAAATTTACAGGCGGTTTATGGGTGTTGTTTTCCTTCGGTAAAATCAACTGCTTATCTGCAATATTACCAAACACTTTCCCAAAACCAAGGTGGCATTGTTGTTTAGCGCTTATTTCAATACTTGGTCGCAACAGGATTGTATTTTTTTGAACTAATTTGCAGCCAATCAACAATTGCACTTCAAAACACCAATTATTTGAAAATGGCCCAGATTAAGGAGGAAAAACCTGTAATTACCCTTGAGTCTCTTAACCAGGAACTCATCAGTAAGCGAGCTGAAACGAAGCTAGGCGGTGGCGCCAAGCGAATTGAAGCACACAAGAAAAAGGGCAAACTGACTGCAAGAGAAAGAATTGGTCTTTTGGTTGACAAGGATTCCAGCTTTATGGAACTCGGTCTTTTTACCGGAGATGGTATGTACGAAGAGGAGGGAGGATGCCCTTCCGGTGGTACAGTTGCCGGCATCGGATATGTGTGCGGTCGCATGTGTGTGATTGTGGCGAATGATGCCACCGTGAAAGCAGGCGCCTGGTTTCCAATCACAGCCAAGAAAAATCTGAGGGCACAGGAAGTTTCCATCGAAAACAACCTGCCCATTATTTATCTCGTGGATTCTGCCGGAATTTACCTCCCGCTTCAGGCAGATGTTTTTGCCGATAAAGAACATTTTGGTCGGGTTTTCAGAAACAATTCCATCATGAGCAGCATGGGCATTGTGCAAATTGCCGCCATCATGGGTTCCTGTGTTGCAGGTGGCGCGTATCTGCCCATTATGAGCGACGAAGCCATGATTGTGGATGGTACCGGTTCGGTCTTTCTCGCCGGTTCATACCTTGTAAAATCAGCCATTGGAGAGGATGTGGACAATGAAACCCTCGGAGGTGCTACCACACATTGCGAGATTTCTGGCGTTACGGATTACAAACATCCCAATGACGAAGCCTGCCTTCAATCCATCCGAAATATTGTAGATAAAATGGGCGCTCGGCCACGTGCAGGATTTAGTCGTGTAGAACCAGTAGCACCGAAAGAATCCTGGGAAACCTTGCCTTCTGTTTTCTCGGTTGACCGTGCCAAACCGTATGACATGGGCGAAATTTTGAAGCGTTTGTGCGACAATTCTGAATGGGAGGAGTACAAGGAATTGTATGGAAAAACACTCGTTTGCGCTTATGCCAGAATCGACGGATGGGCAGTTGGCATTGTGGCCAACCAGCGCAAAATGGTCAAAAGTAAAAAAGGCGAAATGCAGATGGGTGGTGTAATTTACTCTGATTCAGCGGATAAGGCAGCCCGGTTTATCATGAATTGCAACCAGAAGAGAATTCCGCTTTTGTTTATTCAGGATGTCTCCGGCTTTATGGTTGGCAGCCGTTCTGAGCATGGTGGTATTATTAAGGATGGCGCCAAACTGGTGAATGTGATGTCCAATTCTGTGGTGCCCAAGCTCACGCTTTATGTGGGCAATAGTTTTGGTGCTGGCAATTACGCCATGTGTGGCAAAGCGTATGATCCCCGTTTTCTGTTTGCCTGGCCCACTGCACAAGTGGCTGTAATGAGTGGCGCTGCTGCAGCCAATACCTTGCTTCAGATTGAAAAAGCCACGCTCAATGCAAAGGGAAAAACAATCGATCCCGATACGGAAAAATCGATGTTTCAAACCATCAAAGCCCGGTACGACAGGCAAACTTCGCCGTATTACGCGGCTGCCCGGCTTTGGATCGATGAACTAATTCTGCCATCGGAAACCCGCACCATGATTTCGATGGGACTGGAAGCGGCGGATCATGCGCCGGTTACCCGTGCCTTCAATCCGGGTGTTCTGCAGACCTGATTTTGTATTTTTTTAGAATGTATTAGGGCGGCCAATTCGGGCTGTTCAGGGCTCCGCTTTCGCTACGGTGTGCCTTTGGCCCACCAAGGCCCTTTCCATCCCGGCCGCGAGGGAAAATCAGGGAGAGGACTCCATCCTGTCCAAACAGAGTTTAAATAAGGAGCCTTGAAATATTTTAATCATGGTAATCTACTAAACCAGTTTATGGCGCAAACGCTCTGCTTGTAATAACAAAAAAACTCCCCGCTACTGATAAAAATGAAAATCCGCGTTGCAGCGAGGCTTTGCCTTGATGAAACATTCGGATTTTCTTGATTTTTTCGTTCTTTTTGATCAAGCAAAAAGAACATAAACAAAAGTAGGGTTGGCCATTTATTAAGCAGGTACCTGCCAAAAATGCAAACTGTTTTTTGTTTAAATTCTACTCGGCTTTCCCAGATTTTTTTTGAATTCGCTACAGTGTGCCTTTGGCCCACCAAGGACCTTTCCATCCCGGCCGCGAGTGAAACCTGTGGAGAAAGAGGCAAAAAAAATGGCGAATTTGATTTCGCCATTTTCTGAAATTTAGTTTTTAATCCGACAATTAAGCTTCGGCATATTCCTCAACCGGCATGCATGAACAAACCAGATTTCTGTCGCCATAAGCGGAATCAATGCGGCTAACGCTTGGCCAGAATTTATAATCTTTTACCCAAGTAAGCGGATAAGCTGCCTTCTGCCTTGAATAGGGCCTAGTCCATTCATCAGCTGTAATAATGGAAGCCGTGTGCGGTGCATGTTTTAGAACATTTTCTTTTCTGTCTGCAAGGCCTGTTTCAATTTCGGCAATCTCTTCCCGAATGGAAATCATGGCATCGACAAAACGATCGAGTTCTTCCTGAGGTTCGCTTTCAGTTGGTTCAATCATCAGCGTGCCTGCAACCGGGAAAGAAACAGTTGGCGCATGGAAACCATAATCCATTAAACGCTTGGCAATGTCCTCCACTTCAATTCCAGCCGATATTTTAAAGCCACGCATATCCAGAATCATTTCGTGTGCACAATATCCATGCGTTCCGGTGTACAAAACTGGATAGTGTTGCTCGAGCTTGGATTTCATGTAATTGGCATTCAAAATCGCAACTTCTGTTGCTTCTTTGATTCCTTTTCCACCCATCATGCGGATGTAGGCATAGCTGATGGCAAGGATAGATGCGGAACCAAATGGTGCAGCAGAAATCGGGCGAATGGCCTGAGCGCCACCTGTTTTTACCAGCGGGTGTCCAGGCAGAAAAGGAAGAAGTCTTTCAACCACGCCAATTGGCCCCATTCCAGGACCTCCACCACCATGGGGAATGCAAAATGTCTTGTGCAGGTTCAGGTGACAAACATCGGCTCCAATATTACCCGGGCTTGTTAATCCAACCTGTGCGTTCATGTTGGCGCCGTCCATGTACACGAGGCCACCATGTTCATGAATACAGGCACATATTTTTCGGATGCTTTCTTCAAATACGCCGTGTGTTGAAGGATAGGTTACCATCAGGCTGGCCAAATCATTCGAATGCAATGCAGCCTTTGATTTTAAATCCTCCAAATCCACATTGCCCTTTGAATCGCAGGAAACCAAAACCACCTTCATTCCGGCCATGACTGCCGAAGCAGGATTGGTTCCATGTGCTGAAGTTGGAATTAAGGCAATGTTTCTGTGCGCTTCATTTCTGGATTTGTGGTATTCACGGATGGTCATTAATCCTGCATACTCGCCTTGCGCACCTGAATTGGGTTGCAAAGAAATGCCGGCAAAACCTGTTACTTCCTTAAGCCAATTGCTTAGGTTATCCATCATTGAGGTATAACCCTCTGCTTGCCACATAGGCACAAATGGATGAATGGAATTCCATTCCGGCCAAGTTACTGGAATCATTTCCGTAGTAGCATTTAGCTTCATTGTGCATGAGCCCAAAGAAATCATGGAATGAACAAGAGATAAATCCTTATTCTCCAGTCTTTTAATGTATCGTGTGATTTCGTGTTCGGAATGATGCTTGTTGAAAACCGGATGCTGCATGAATGCAGTTTTCCTGGCTAAAGTTTCCGGCAAAACTGGATTTCCAAACAGGCCATCAAGGTTCTGGAGGGAAGGTTTATTGAGTCCTTTTGAAATGACATGAAGCAAATCATTTACAGTAGCAACTGTGCAGGTTTCGTCAAGAGAAATTCCAATCAGGCTGTTGTTTTCAGGAAATTTCCTGAAATTCATTTCCCGATTTTCGGCAGTTGAGAAAATTGCGGAGGCTTTTTCGCTTTCGAAAGTAATGGTATCGAAATAGTTGGAATTCAATACCTTGATTCCCATTTGATCAAGACCTTTTGCAAGGGCATCTGTCAGCGCATGAATGCGTTTTGAAATGCGTAGAAGTCCTGTTGGACCATGGTAAACTGCATAAAAGGAGGCCATTACAGAAAGTAAAACCTGAGCAGTACAAATATTGGAGGTGGCTTTTTCCCTGCGAATGTGTTGTTCACGGGTTTGAAGGGCCATCCTGTAGGCAGGATTTCCTTCTGCATCCATCGAAATTCCGATAATTCTGCCCGGCATGCTTCTTTTGAATTCTTCGCGGGTAGCAAAAAATGCAGCATGAGGTCCTCCATAGCCCATTGGTACCCCAAATCTTTGGGCCGAACCAACCACCACATCAGCGCCCCAGCTTCCAGGTGATTCCAATAATGTAAGGGCCATTAAATCGGAAGCAACACAAACAAATACATCTGCTTCCTTCGCCTGCGCAGCAAAACCTGAGAAATCCGAAATATTTCCTTCGGTATCTGGATATTGAATGAGGACAGCAAAAAGTTCTGATTTTGTAAGGTCGAGTGTTTTCACATCTCCAGTTTCTACCTCAATTCCAATGGGTTCGGCACGAAGCTTAACAAGTTCAATGGTTTGAGGATGACATTTATCCGAAACAAAAATGGTTTTGGCATTGGCTTTGGATGGCTTTTTCACTGCATTAAGAAAGTGCATGGCTTCCGCTGCGGCTGTGGCTTCATCCAGAAGGGAGGCATTGGCAATCTCCATTCCGGTAAGATCCATTACCAGTGTTTGAAAATTGATGAGCGCTTCCATACGGCCTTGCGCGATTTCAGCCTGATAAGGCGTGTATGCAGTGTACCAAGCTGGATTTTCAAGCACATTCCTCAAAATCGGGGTTGGAGTTATGGTGCCATAATATCCTGTTCCGATAAAAGATCTGAAAAGTTTGTTGCGCTGCCCCAATGCTTTGAATTCTGCCAAAAAATCGGCCTCCGAAATTCCATCTGGAATTTGAAGGTCGGCCTCCAGACGGATGGCTGGTGGCACAACTTTTGAAATCAGATCCTCTAGAGTAGGCTCCCCAATCAGGGATAGCATGCTTTTTTTCTGACCGGAATCTGGTCCAAGATGCCTTTCTCTAAAGGCCTCCATCTGGTATGCTGAACTATTCATCAATTCTCAATTTTGGCGCAAATATATCCTTTCGGGCATCAATTGTGAGCGAAATCAATTGACTTAATTTATGCTTTTTTTACTGGCTCATGAGTTATAATACCATAATGAAAAAGGTGTTCAAATTGTTTGAAAATATTTCGCTCAATAATACCGGACCTCAGGCGTATATTTGCACAGGAATTAACGCTAAACACAACATTTATGCTTTCCACTCTTCTCTTTTTAGGAAACCTCGGTGCAGGTGAAATATTTTTGGTCATCGCACTTTTTGTATTGTTTTTCGGAGCAAAAAAAATCCCGGAACTAGCCAAAGGAATTGGCCGTGGAATCAGGGAATTTAAAGATGCTTCGAAGGACATTAAAGATACCATCGAAGAAGAATCTAGGAAACAGCCCTGATTTCTCTTTTGCTTAAGCTCAAGGTTTCCGGCATTTCAAGCCTTACCGATGCGCGTTATTGTGCCGGTATGGGCGTTCAATTTCTTTCTCTGAATTTTGACGAGAAAGGATACTCCACCATTGAACAATCTGCATTTTTTGCCATTCGCCCCTGGATTGAAGGCGTTGAATGGATAGGGGAGTATTCAGGCTCTGATTCAGAACTTCTAACTGAATTGATTTCATCCTTTGATTTGAAAACCTGGATTGTTCAGGCAAATTTGGATGTATCAGGATTTTCACCCTACATCAATTTCATCAAAGAATTTTCTCCTCAAAAGGAATATTTACATGGCCTTCCTGAAGGCGATTTTCATGTGAATTTATCTAAGCTTGATGCCGAAGAAAGGTTTGAGTTCCTTCAAGGTGCCCTTCAAAAGGAAAGGCTCATATTCATTTCAAACCCAGTTACCGTTTTAGAAACTGAATTACTGAGTTCTAGTTTTCCGGAATTGGTATTTAGCCTTCGTTCCTCTGAAGAAGATAGACCCGGATGGATGGACTTGGGTGCCTTGCAGGATTACCTGGAGGAGCTCGACGATAAAGGACTTTTAATGTCCTGATTACAGGCAGAGAACTATTTTTTGCCTTACCCGTTCGCCAGAATCTAAAATCACATCGGCTGCGTACCAGCCATTTTTAAGCCGACAAAAATGTCGTCGATTTTTTAGAAACTGAAAGCTCAAGCTCCGAAAAAGGTCTCCTTAATGATGAAACCCAGGGAAATTGCTTTGGAGCTACTTATTTGTTTTCAAGTTTTTTGGCCTCTTCCCAATAGATATCCATCTCTTCCAAATTCATATCCAATAGGACTTTGTTGTTTTCAATGGCTTTGGTTTCCAAATAGTTAAATCTGGAAGTGAATTTTTGATTGGTAAGCTCTAGGGCCTGGTCTGGATTGATGTTCAGGAAGCGGGCATAATTGATGAGGGAGAAGAAAACATCCCCCAATTCCTTTTCAGCTTCCTTTTTATCAAAATCAGCTGCACTGGTTATTTCTCTGAATTCACCGATTTCTTCCAGTACTTTTTCCCAAACCTGTTCAGGTTTGTCCCAGTCGAAGCCGGCTCCACGCGCTTTTTCCTGAATACGCATGGCTTTCACCATGGGAGGAAGTGAAACAGGTACACCGGAAAGTGTCAATTGCTGGCCTTCTTTTTTCTTCAGTGACTCCCAGTTCTTCTTCACTTCTTCCTCGGAATCGGCCTTAACATCCCCATAAATATGCGGATGCCTGAATATTAGTTTCTCACAAAGTGAATGAATCACATCGGCGATGTTGAATTGATTTTCCTCCTCAGCAATCCGGGAATAAAAAACAATGTGGAGCAATACATCGCCAAGTTCCTTTTTTAGATCATTGGCTGTGCCATTGAGAATGGCATCTGAAAGTTCATAAACTTCTTCCACCGTCAGGTGACGAAGGCTTTCCCAGGTTTGTTTTTTGTCCCATGGGCAATTCAGCCGAAGTTCATCCATTACCGTAAGCAGTCGGTCGAAAGCTTCGAGCTTTTTTTGTCTTTCTGGATCGGCTGGTGGAATAATCATGCGGAATTTTTTTTGCAATCTAGCGATTTAACCCTTTTGACTGATTTGGAATTTTATCCTTGGGGCACCACAATTCCCCTCATTTTTTCCTGAAGGAATATCCCCCCGTCTGTCTGAAACGGAGGGATAGCCTTCAAGATCAGGAAATCATGATTTCCTTTTTCGGTCTGTAAGAAGAATCTGTTCTTTTAGGAATCTTAATGTGAAGAATACCTTGGTTGTATTGGGCATGGATGTTTTCCTTTCCTGCATTGGATGGCAATGAAAAAGAGCGTTCGAAGGATTCCATTGAATATTCTCTTCTTGTGAATTGCTCATTTTTTTGTTCGTCACTTTCAGAGTGCTCCGCACTTATTTTGAGCATTTCATCTTCAACCTCCACTTTAAAGTCCTCTTTCCTGAATCCTGGCGCTGCCAGTTCCAGCTTGTATTCCCGGTCGTTTTCCCGGATGTTGACAGCTGGAACCGAAGAACCATTTGTTTCTAAAGTTGGCCAAGGCGTCCTGAAGAATGGGTCATTGTTAAAAAAATCTGAGAAAATGGCCGGGAAGCTTGCTTCCCTTGGTGCTGCTTTGACTATCGACATATTTCCTGGGTTTTAAATGGATGAAACATGTATGCAAATTTCATCGAAGGAGCAAGCCAAGCCCATGTCGGGCCTCAGCAATTCAACTGATTTAAGGCAGTTAAAGAAGGTCAGGAAATTACAACACCATCTTTCAGGGAAATTGTCCGATCTGCGCGATTGGCTATTTCAGGATCGTGGGTTACGATCACGATGGTTTGATCGTGGTTGGTGCTTAACTCTTTAAAAATATCGAACACCATTCTTGCATTGGCCGAATCCAGGTTGCCCGTGGGTTCGTCGCCGAAAATAATGACTGGATCGTTTATTAAGGCCCTTGCTATGGCAACTCTCTGTTGCTGTCCACCTGAAAGCTGACTTGCCTTCTTCGTAATCTGGTCTTTTAAGCCCAGCATTTCCAGCTTTTGTTCGGCCCTTTCTTTAATTTGTGCAGGTGTGTATTTTTTGAGTTTCATGGCCGGAAGAGAAACATTCTCCAATACCGTAAACTCTGGAAGGAGGTAGTGAAACTGAAAAACAAAGCCAATATCCCGGTTTCGAAGCGAGGATAATTGATTGCTGTTCATTTCTTTAAGAAGATTCCCGTTGATTAGAATCTCTCCTTCATAATCTGTATCCAAAGTTGAAAGCACATAAAGCAGCGTTGATTTTCCGCTGCCTGATTGCCCCGTGATTGCAACAAATTCTCCTTTTTCGATGTCAATGGAAACATCCTTGAGCGCTTGAAATGGTTCTGCACCCTTGTAGAATTTATTGAGGTTTATTGTACTGATAATGCCTGGCACGAGGCAAAGGTAATGTGTATGCGAGTGCTTATTCAGCTTTTTCGGAATTAGAACCGGTTTTTTTTCATGCTTGCTTCTGGGTTATGAATCTATGCACCGTAATTTTTAACTAATTGCATATTCTTCTTTTTCCGAACTCGGAATCCGAGGAATAATTAAGACCAATTAACCATATGTCAACCATCATTCGAAATGGCCGGATTATCGGTGCCTCCGAAGACTATATCGCTGATATTTTTGTGGAGGGTGAAAAGATTTCCGCCATTGGAAAAAATCTTCAAGTAGCGGCTGATCATGAAATAAATGCAGAAGGCCTTCTGGTTTTTCCTGGAGGAATTGATCCCCATGTGCACCTGGATATGCCTTTTATGGGCACATTTTCAAGCGACAATTATGAAACCGGAACAAGGGCGGCATTGTATGGTGGCACCACAATGGTCATAGATTTTGTGCTTCAAACCCAAGGCAAATCATTGGCTTCTGCTTTACAGGAATGGCGGGGGCGTTCAGATGGAAATTGCGTCGGCGATTATAGTTTTCATGTTGCGGTAACCGATTTCAATGAGCATACCAAGTCCGAAATAAGAGACCTGATTGAAAAGGAGGGAATCACATCCTTCAAAACTTTTATGGCCTATAAAGGCGCTCTGATGATTGATGATCGTCAGATGATTGGCCTTATGCAGGAAGTGAAAAAACATGGCGGTTTGGTTACGGTGCATGCCACCAATGGAGACATGATTGATTACCTGATTGCCAAATTCCGTGCTGAAGGAAAATTAAGTCCGCTTTACCATTATCTCTCACAGCCTGAAGTTACGGAGTCTGAGGCAACAGGGCGATTTGCCGATCTGGCAGCTTACACAGGCGTAAATGCCTATGTGGTACACATGACTTGTGAAGGAGCCCTAAACCAAATCAGGAGAATTGGTTCTGAAAATAAATTTGTTCATGCAGAAACCTGTATCCAGTATTTGATGCTGGATGCCTCACTGTATGAACGGGATTTTGAGGGCGCGAAGTGGGTGATGAGCCCGCCTTTGCGTGAGAAAAAAGACCAGTCAGCATTGTGGGCCGGTATCCAGCAAGGTGCGGTTCAGGTAGTGGCTACAGACCATTGTCCATTCAAATGGGAACAAAAATTGATGGGTGAAAAGGACTTTTCCAAAATCCCGAATGGACATCCGGCCATCGAACATCGGATGGAATTGCTTTACAGCGAAGGCGTCGCTAAGGGTAGGATCAGCCTTCAAAAATTCGTGGAGGTGAATTCGACCAATGCGGCCAAGATTTTTGGTATGTTTCCGCAAAAGGGAATTATTGCTGTTGGTTCAGATGCCGATATTGTACTCTTCGATCCAAATGAAAAGCATGTGATTTCAGCTTCCAGCCACCACATGAATGTAGACTACTCGGCTTACGAAGGTGTTGAAGTAACAGGCAAGGTAAAAACAGTCTTCCTCAGGGGAAAGGTTGCGATTCATAACAACGAGGTTCGGGTCGGAAAGGGTTATGGAAGGTTTGTTCGCCGTAATCCTTCAAAAAACTGATTTATTAAAATTTAACAAACTCATTTTTAAGTAATTAATCGAAAAAATATTATGCCAAGAATTGTAAAATCAGGCCTCATTCAGATGAGTCTTCCGATGACAGAAGGGGAGGGCAGCATCGGCGAAATCATGCAGGCCATGTTGCAAAAGCACATTCCGTACATCGAAGAAGCCGGAAGACAGGGAGTTCAAATTTTATGTCTGCAGGAAATTTTCAATACGCCTTATTTCTGCCCTGGTCAGGATAAAAATTGGTACGCCTCAGCTGAGTCAGTTCCTGGTCCAACCACAGATTTAATGGCAGAGTATGCCAAAAAGTACGAAATGGTCATTATTGTGCCGGTTTACGAAAAGGAACAGGCTGGCGTATTTTACAATACTGCTGCGGTGATTGATGCCGATGGTACTTACCTTGGAAAATACAGGAAGAACCACATCCCTCACACCACAGGTTTTTGGGAGAAGTTTTTCTTTAAGCCAGGAAACTTAGGATATCCGGTGTTTCAGACCCGTTATGCCAAGGTAGGAGTTTACATCTGTTATGACCGACATTTTCCAGATGGTGCGCGCGTTCTGGGCCTGAATGGCGCTGAGATTGTGTACAATCCTTCTGCCACAGTTGCTGGACTTTCACAATATCTCTGGAAACTGGAGCAACCAGCGCATGCCGCCGCAAATGGCTACTTTATGGGTTGCATCAACCGGGTTGGAGAAGAAAAACCATGGAACCTTGGTCGCTTTTACGGCACTTCGTACTTTGTAGATCCCCGTGGTCAGATTTTTGCCCAAGCTTCGGAGTTTGAAGACGAATTGCTGATTGCAGAATTCGACCTTGACATGATCGATGAGGTTCGTTCCACCTGGCAGTTTTTCCGTGATCGCCGTCCAGAAACTTATGGCAAACTCGTTGAATTGTAAAAAATCATTGCATGCGATTGTTTTTACTTAGGGCCTTTCCGGCCCTTTTTCTGTTTTCCTGCAGCCTACATCCGGTTGCCAGAATCGAGACACCAAAAGGCAATGTTTGGTTCACCTTGCACCATCAGACTCCTCAACATAAAAAGGCTTTTATCCGCCTTGCGGAAGCGAATTACTGGGATAGTCTTTGTTTCAACAGGGTGATTCCAAATTTTGTGGCTCAGGGTGGATGTCCGGATACCCCGGAAGGATTTGGTGCTTCCCCGCATTTGCTCAATCCTGAATTTCATGATTCTCTCCGACATGTGTATGGAGCTGTAGGCGCTGGACGGGACGACAATCCTGCAATGCAATCGGCAGCTTGCCAGTTTTACATCGTTCAAAATAAAAACGGACTCAAACGGCTTGATGGGAAATACACGGTTTTTGGGCAGGTTTTTTCTGGAATGGATGTGGTTGACTCAATTTGCAATGCACCACGAAATGCACAGGATTCCCCTTTGCTACGGATTCCAACCAAAATCAGCATTCACAGGTTAAATAAGTTTAAAATTCAGCGAATTCGAAATGGCAAATCAGGCTGAAACTTCACAGATTCTATTCCTATTTTTGGCGCTATGGTTCTAAAGGCAAAAGGACTTGCTCGCAAATATGAATCGCTGGATGTTCTTCGTTCGGTGGATGTAGAAATTCGACAGGGCGAATTGGTCAGCATTGTGGGTCCATCCGGTGCTGGAAAAAGTACTTTACTTCAAATCCTTGGGACCCTGGACAAGCCCGATTCGGGGACTTTGGAAATTCTTGGTCAGAATCCTTTCACTTTAGATTCCAAAGGTTTGGCCGCTTTTAGAAACCGTTACATCGGTTTTGTTTTTCAATTTCACCACCTCCTTCCGGAATTTACTGCATTGGAAAATGTCTGTATGCCAGGCTGGATTGCAAAACGCCCGGATGCAGAGGTCAAAAAGGAAGCCAAAGGAATTTTGAATCGGCTTGGCTTGTCGGCCCGGCTGGATCATAAGCCTTCCGAATTGTCTGGTGGTGAACAGCAAAGAACTTCGATTGCCAGAGCCTTGCTGAATAAGCCAGCCATTGTTCTGGCCGATGAGCCAACAGGAAATCTGGACAGCAACAATGCCAGAAGTCTACACGAAATTTTTCTTGAATTGCGGAATGAACTCAACCAAACTTTTGTGATTGTTACCCATAATCAGGCTCTGGCTGCAATGTCTGATCGAGTCCTTGAGATGCGGGATGGTCATCTTGGAGAATCCATTCAAAACAGAAACGAAGAATGAGCAAGGTTTCGGTCATAATTCCCGTTAAAAACAGGGCTGCCCTGCTTCGGAAAACCCTCGATAATTTACTTTCTCAATCGCAACCGCCGCATGAAATTATTGTGGTTGACGACCATTCAACTGACGAGATTAAGCTTGTGATTTTCGATTACATCACAGATTGTATTTTTCTCAACAATGAAGGAAAAGGTCCAGGTGCAGCCAGAAATCTGGGTTTGTCAGTTGCGACTGGCGATTTCATTCAGTTTTTTGATTCAGATGATTTAATGACAAATGGAAAACTGGAAGCACAAGCCAAAGCATTGGACTTGAGTGGCGCAGACATGGCTTACGGTCCATATGTTCAAGCTGAGGAAACCAAAGATGGCTGGATTCAGAAAGATGTAGTGATGCAATGGAACGCGCTTCCAAATTCCTTGAATTTGACAGAGTGGATGCTGCGCGGATGGAATGCCATCACCCAGGCTTGCATGTTTCGCAGGGAATTCCTGAACGGAATTCTAGCCTGGGATGAGCAGCTGATTACACACGAAGATTACCTGTATCTTTTCCGTCTGAGTTTGGCAAATCCAAAGCTGGTTCATGTTCCAAAGGAAGGGGTTCTTTATCGGCAACATGGTGCTCAGAGTACGGATAAGGCCACCCAAAATTTGTCCAGAGCCAAAGACCGGCTGCAGGTTTTATTGGAAATGAGGAAGGCGATTTCTTCGGCCAATGCCGGCTTTACAAGTAAAGGCCTTTTTGCAGGCAGGCTCAGCCAAAGTTTTGATTATCTGGCATCACTCGGAGAAGATATGCGCCCTTATCAGGGATTTATGAAAACAGGCGATAGCCTTTGGAAAAGCCTGTATAAATTGTACAACAAACAGGAAAGAATGAAAACCGGAAATGCCTGGGAAACCATGCATGGTGCTTCTTCCGAAAAAAATCACTTTGAACTTATCGTAAGAGGTAGCACCTATGAATAGGATTGCAATAATTGGTGCCGGAATTTCCGGGCTTTCGGCCGCGCAAATTTTGAGAAAGAAGAACAGCGTTACTGTGTTTGACCGTGCTTCAAAACCAGGCGGATTGGTGAAATGTGACCGAATTCGGGATAATCTTTTTCACCGTGTCGGTGGGCATGTGTTCAATTCCAGAAACCAGGAAGTACTGGATTGGTTCTGGTCTTTTTTTGAGCGCGACAAGGAGTTTATTAAAGCCAGAAGAAATGCCAAAATTTTGTTCACTGGCAAGCTGATTGGTTATCCGATTGAAAACTACCTTCATCAACTTGATAAGGAATTTGTTTCCTCGGTTCTGGATGATTTTCTATCGAGCGACTATCAGCCGAGAAGCCCTTTTTCTTATCCCAATTTTGCAGATTTTCTTAAATCTAATTTTGGAAAGACTTTGTATGAAGCCTATTTCCGGCCTTACAATGAGAAAATCTGGAATACGAATCTGGAGAATATTCCCTTGCAATGGCTAGAAGGAAAACTTCCTATGCCGGATCTTAAATCAATGTTGCTCAGTAATATAGTGGTGCAGGAAGAAACCGAAATGGTTCATGCTACTTTTTATTACGCCAAAGAAGGAGGCTCGCAATTTATCGCCGACAGACTTGCTGAAGGATTGGATATTCGACTTAATACCGAAATAGCCGGCGTTTCGAAGACGGAAGCTGGATATTTTCTAGCAGGAGAGGGGCCCTTCGATAAAATTGTATTTACTGGCGATGTGCGACAGGCAGCAGCGGTGTTTCCAGATTCCCAAACTGCCTTGAAGGCCGGTGATTATCTACGAAACCTGCCTTCAAAGGGAACCAGTAATATATTTTGCGAAACGGATCCTGGGGATGTTTCATGGCTTTACCTTCCTGGAATTGAAACCAAAGCCCACAGGATTATCTATACGGGCACCTTTGCTGAAAGCAACAACCGTGGAAGCGAAAGGCATACATGCGTGGTTGAATTTTCCGGCGAATATTCCTTTGAGTTTATGAGTGAGGAGATTAAGAAATTACCGGGAAATCTCGTGCCGATTGACTGGAACCATGAACCCAATTCGTATATCCTCCACAACCATGAAACTGCCAGCCTTTTGAAGGAGTTTAACCAAAACTTTGCTGCTGAAGGAATTTACCTTCTCGGAAGGTTTGCCGAATGGGAATACTACAATATGGACAAAGCCATTGAAGCTGCCATGAAACTTGATAGAGAAATTAATTCTTAAAAACTCCGTTTGCGTAAAAATCTCAGTAACTTGGGTAATAACAATAAAACCATGATTAAATTTCTTTTCGCCTTTCTGGTAATTTCCTTTTCTGCTTGTGGACAAAATCATTCTAAAAGTGGAAATAAGTCTCAAAAAAGTGATTCGCTCAACGCACATCTAAGCCCGATTCAGTACAAGGTTGCCTGCGAAGGTAGTACCGAAGCGCCGTTTTCCGGTGAATACTGGAACCACAAGGAAAAAGGAATGTACAATTGCGTGCGTTGTGGGAAGCCGCTTTTTTCATCTGACACCAAGTTTGATTCAGGTACAGGCTGGCCTAGTTTTACAGCCCCTGCAGACAAAAATGCTGTGCAGGAAAAACAGGATAAAAGCCTTGGAATTCAGCGTACTGAGATTACTTGTCGCCATTGCGGTGCACACCTTGGTCATGTTTTTGACGATGGTCCAAACCCAACAGGAATGCGTTATTGCGTCAATTCTGCTTCTTTGAATTTCCGTAAAAAAGCGCGCTAAAATTTGTTGAATTCCCTCTTTTCGGCATATGTAAGCAAAGAATGTGAATTCAATTTTGTCCCTTTCTGTCAAGTTGTTTCCTTTACGCTTACTTAAATAACAACTGCTGTTTATTTTTAAACTCTTCATTTCTATGAAAATCAAAAAAATAAGTGCCTTTCTTTTCTTCTTCTCATTCTGCTTTTCTCTTTGGGCTCAGGACGAATTTACCTACACAGTAATAGGAATGAAGGGCTCTGTCACCAGTAAAAAGGCAGGCAGAGAATTTCAAACGGGCGATGTAGTTTCAAGAGAGGATGAACTTACCTTCAAAAATCCTGAAGACATAGTTGGCCTAATCAGAAATGATGGGAAACGATTTATTTATGGAAATAAAAAGGAAAGGAGGAATGTGAAAGTAAATTCTGAAGATGCCATTATGTTGGGTAAAACCCGCTTTGAATGGAAGAATATAACCATTAAGTCATTAGAAGAACTTCAGCAACACCTTTCTGAGGCGCCGTTTATTTTCCTTGATTCGGTTGCAAAAATCAGAATGGACCAAAAGACTTTCCCTCAGAATGGTCGCCAGTATTTCTATTTTAATTTTTTGTGGAAAAACCCTAAAGGAAAGACGGAAAGAATTGACAAAAAATTGCAGTACAAGAAAGACACGCTGATCATTCGTAGGTCAAATATTTTTAAAGTTGATAATTCCGCAGTTGATCCAAAAGAGGTATCTGACTTTAAAATTTATTACAATAACGGAGGAGATCCGGTCTTGATTGGAGATTTTAAAGTCATATTCCCGGATGCTGAAAAAATGAAAACTGAAATCGGGATTCTGGTGAGAAAACAACAAGAGACGGGTTTCACGCCAAAAAATATTCAAAGCGAGGTTGAGGCATATATCCGCCAGTTTTATGGGGCTATCGACCGCATTAACCTTGTAAACTACCTGAAGAATAACTTCGGGGTTTCGGAAAAGTAATTTACGATTCTGCTTCTTTAGTATAAAAACGAAAGGCCATTTACATGGCCTTTCGTTTTTATATGGGAAGTAGGATTGAAGTCTTAAGCGTTCAGGCCATCGGCGTATTTTTTGTAGTTATCCAGAATTGCCTGCCAGCCTGCTTTTTGAAGTTCTGCCGGATTGATGTTTTCTGGGTCAAAGGTTTCCGTAATTTTTGTGCCTTCTGAAACTTCTTCAAAAACCACAGATACCCTTCTGTCGTCATCGAGTTTGTACTCCAGTTTATTGGGGGCGGAAACAAGCGTAAAAGTTCCCTCAAAATCAAAACCTTCGCTGCCATCTTTTGCTTCCATGCGCGTAAGAAATCTGCCGCCTTCATTAAGATCGGAATTGGCAATGGGAGAATGCCAATCATCGCTGGCAAAAGTCCTGTGGATAATATGTTCTGGATTTGTCCAAGCCTTCCAAGCATCATGGATGGAAAGCTTGGTTAAGGTGCTCACAGTAATTGAATTCATGCCACAAATTTGTAGCAATTCAGACAAAAAATGTGCTTAAAAAAATCTTAGTTAAGGCCAGACTTGATTCTACTAATCATCCTCGTCTTCCTTCATTTCTTCATTTTCTTTTTCGGCATCGCTTTCCATTGGAACTGTTCCACCCGACCGAATTTCCGTGTGTCGGATTTGCCCTCCCAGAAATGCTGTTCTTGCTGTGGCCGCAAAACCTGCCAATGAAAGCATAAGTACAAAAAAGCTGAGTTTTCGCTCGATGGCAAGATCGCGAATGGAAGCATAAGTTGCCGCAAGCGATAAAAGACCACAGGCTGAAAGAATCCAAACCACATAAATGGCAGATTCTTCATGTTCTTCAATTATGCTTTCATACACGCCGGGTAAACCTTCAACAGTATGTTCAGCACCTTCTCCGGTAAAGTTGGCAATCAATGCTCCGACTGCAGAAAGCACCAAAACATTGTAGTCAGCCACCCGCGTTGGACGACTTTCGGTATACAAGCCATGGACCAGCACGAGGGCGCCAAGAATGGAGCCAAAAACGGGCAGGTGGGTAATCAACAGGTGAATGTGCGCTTGGTCCATCATGGTATTGTTTGGTTTTAGAAGCCCATTCCAAGTGTTAGGCCAACTCTTGGAACGACACCTTTATAATATCGGCTTAAAATGTCAGGATCACTGTAATATCTCGAAAAATCAATACCGATGTTTTCAGATGTTTTTTTTGTGTCATTCACTTTTACTCCACCGCCCACATAGGCATCAATGTAAAGTGCATCCCATACAATAAACTGATAACCCAAAGTTATGGTAGGTGTTATCCAGGCACTTGTGATGGTTACATTATCATTGTAATAAGAATAATTGCCAGTTATCGGGTTATAATATCCATTTGAATAATTTGTTCTGTCATTGTACTCACTGTATCCGACTTGCGCGCCCATACCGAAATAAAAACCAGTCGCCGTGTTGCGGTTTCGGTTTAAAGAGTCTGGCTTAAAACCTCTCGGATAAAATCTTCTTTCTAAGGTGATAGAGGTGCCAACATCATATACTTTTGAATTGTCTGCATAAATCATGGCAAGACTGATGCAAAGGCTTCGTTTGTAATCACGCCCAAAAAGTTCTCCTGTGATGCTGAGTTGCCTGTCGAAGAAATGAAAAGGTGAAAGCTTCATCACAATTGGCTTTCGGAGGTCCTCAAATGGGTTTTTTCTGATGATTGGATTGGTCCAATTGTTGCCTCCAAAAACGAGGCTTGAAATTGTAATAAGCAGTCCGGTAAAAATGGCCTTCTTCATTGATTGGTTATTGTTTATGGCTCTAATGAACAGGATATTTATGAAATCTGCAACTGAGTTCAGGCAATGTTTTCAATGAGAAGGAGCAGTTCTCTGCGTCGCCTTTCCAAAGGATATCTTTTGGTAACCGATCGGGCCAAATCGGCAGAAATTCCTGGCCGTTCCGATATCCGAACAGCGTCCCGAACGGCATTGTCAATTGATTCGGGATTATTCTTCAACACGATTCCTCCAAAGGACTGAACAATATCTGGCATGGCCGCAACATCTGAAACCACCGGAACACATCCGCAAGCCATTGCCTCGCAAAGCGCATTGGGAAAGCCTTCCGAAATGCTGAGCTGAATGTAAAATCTATGGCGATTGAATTGTGCCCAAAAGTTATTCCTGGAGATTGAATCCAGAATTTCCACATTGGCTGGCAGCTCGGAAACTTTTAATTTTTTATCGCCAACAATTGTAAAACTGGCCCTTGTAAACCGTTTTGCGAGATCAATCACCAAATCAGTACCATTTATTTTCTGAAGAACTGGATTCGAATCTGAAATGCAAATAAAACTTAAAGGCCTGCGGGCCATGTAACTTGAGTTTATGCGGAAAAGTCTTGGGTCAAATCCTCCGGGAATTACATGCCTTACAAAGCTTGCATTTGGAATGAAATTCAGAATGCCTTGGCTGCTTTCCCCAGCTCCAGCATATGCATTGTCCCGAAGAAACATGGATTTATGGCCTGCCACAACAGCATTGACAAGTTGAAAGGACCAACGGGTAAATTGCTTCATTAGTACGTTTTGAAAATGCCCGTAGCCCAGAGAAGGAAAGGCTACACAATCACCGCCCTCTGCCAAAATGATGGATTTTTGGCCGGAAATTTTCGCCCAAATGCAGGGAATCAAACTGTGGTAACCTGCAGATTGAACAATGATGAAGTACCGGTTTTCGAAAAAGGCGTTTTTAATCAGAAAAAATATCTGCTGAATTAAAAGGAATGGAATTTTCCATTTTTCCCGTGAAGGAAATGAAAGGTCGTTTACCGAATGGCGGCTACGGAATATTTCCAAATCCTTTTGGATAGAACTTGTCGCATGGGTGTAAAAGTAAAAAATCCTGACAGGCTTATCGTTGAGCAAACTTTCATCCCAGTCATCAACTTCATCCCCGCTCAAAAAATCTTCCAGCAACTCCATCTCAGAACAAGCTGGTTTCTAACAGTTGATCCTCGGTCAACTTGTAGAACAGCTTGTGAATATTCAGTTCAGTTTCATTTTCCTGGAGCTGGTATTTTACATAAGAACCATCTTCTGTCATGTAATAGCTGTTTACATTATCCAGCTGGTTGAAATGCAGAATGCTAATGGCAATTTTGAGCAAATTTTCATCCGCAATCCTAAACAAGGACTCCAGTCTGCGGTCGAAGGAACGATTCATCATGTCTGCGCTCCCGCCATAAACCAATGGCTCGCCGTTGTTGTGAAAATAATAAAGCCGGGTATGCTCCAAGAAATCACCTACAATCGATTTTACGGTAATGTTTTCACTTAGTCCTAGACGGCCTGGTCGCAAACAGCAAATGCCCCGAACAATTAGTTGAATGGGTACTCCAGCCTGGGAAGCCTTGTAAAGTTCCTCGATTGTGCTTTGGTCTTCAAGGGAATTTACTTTTAAAACAATTCCACATGGAAGGCCATTTCGGGCATTTTCAGACTCATTTCGCATCATTTCAATCAGCTGATTGCGCATGTCGCGGGGGGAAGTGATCAGGTAATCGTATCGGTCGGGCTTACTGTGGCCGGTAATTACATTGAAAAATTCTGATACATCATTGGCGTAGATTTCCTTAGAAGTCAGAAGACCGATGTCTGTATAAATCTTGGAAGTATCTTCGTTGTAATTGCCACTGGCGAGGTGAACGAAGCGGGTAACCTTGTCATTTTCTTTCCGAACAATGAGGCAAAGTTTCGTGTGCGTTTTGAAACTTCCCAGACCATAAATTACAAAGCAACCTGCCTTTTGCAGGCGCTGGGCCTGGCGGATGTTGTTTTCTTCATCGAATCTAGCCTTTACTTCAAATAGGACAGAAACATATTTTCCATTTTCTGCGGCTTTCAACAATGCATCAATGATGCGTGAATTCTTTGCCAGGCGATAAATGGTGAGTTTGATTGAAAGGACATAAGGATCGGTTGCCGCCTCTTCCAGCATTCTCAACACATTGTCGATGCTGTTGAAGGGATGGTGCAACAAAATATCTTGCTTCTTCAGTATTTCAAAAATGCTGCCTTTTCTCGAATCTTTAGGTAGAAACAAGGGAGAAACTGGCGCCGGTGGCATTGGCAATCTTTCCTTGTAATCGGGATGATTTAGAATCTGCCAAAGCGCTGTGTAATCGATAAGATTTCTGGTGACGAAAATATTGCTTTCATCTATATCCCACCGGTCCTTTAAAACTTTCATCATGTGGTCGGAGTAGTTTTCCTCCACATCCACCCGAACCACGCGCCCCGTTTTTCGGTTGGAAAGCTGGCGTTTCACCTCATCCACCAAATCAGATTCTACATCGTCACTTTCTTCGATTGATATATCTCCGTTTCGAAGAACCCTGAAAAGATTGATGCTCACTATTTCGATATTTCGAAAAAGTCTATGCATCTGCCAGCGGATAATTTCCTCGATGGGCAATAGAATACGGGTATCAGCCCTTTCTATTTCATAAAAACGCGCCAGATTTTGCGGAACCTGAACGAAAGAAAGCCGAAGTGGATTTTTGGGGTTGTCCTCCATTCGGGTAACCACGCCGAAAGTGAGGGTTTTGTTCAAAACGATGGGGAAGGTGTGGTACACATCCAGCATCATCGGCGTAAGCATCGGATGAATTGTGCGGTGGAAATAGTCTTCAACCTTATTCCTTTCATCCTCCTTCAAATCATCAATCTTGGTGATTTCGAAGCCATTCTTTTTGAAAAGCGGCTTTAGCTCCTTGTAAAATAACTTTTCTTGAGCCTTATAAAACTCTTGACTCTCAGTAAGTAAAGTAGTTCTGAATTGAACTTCTCTTAAGCCTGAATAATCAAGACGCTCTTTGCCAAAGTCGAGGTAATTATAAAGCGAGCCAACCCTGATCATGAAAAACTCGTCAAAGTTTGAGGCTGTGATGGCAAGAAATTTCAGGCGTTCAAAAAGATTTCGGTGGTTGGTGCGGGCCTGATCAAGAACCCTAAAATTGAACTGCAACCAACTTAAATCCCGGCTGATGAAACTTGCTTCACCAATGGAACGGTTTACTTTTTCAGGTGTTTTTCCTTTGGTATAGGAAAGAACCAAATCCACAAATCTTTTAATCGGATTTGCCGATTGCTCCAGGCCTGTTTCTGACTCCTTGTGCATATGAATAAAATTGGGCTTCTAGACGAAATCAGCATCTGAATTGATGCAAATTCCGGATTGCCCAAATTTCACGATTGCTTATGCCAAATCAAAGTCTGAAAGGCAATATTTCAGGATATTCCTTCCGGAGTCCTGAACTGCATTGTATTCCATTTTTCCAGAACCTTCAATCGAAATTCTGCATCTGAAAGAGAAGACCAGTTACTTGATTCGCGAATCTGGCGGAGAATAATGGCCTGCTCCAATCCCCGTTTCCTTGCTTCAGAATACGGTAAATCAGTAAATGTGACCATGGTGTAGAGTGGAATCCAATCCGCAACTCCCGCTTCAACTATTTCTTTTTCAATCCTTTTTTCAAGTTGAAAATCCGGACTTGCCACAAGATCCCGCATTTCAATGAAATTATCCAGAGCCAATTCTGCAATCGCGTCTGCATCCTTATTCCTGAAAGAATAAAAATCGGCAAAAAGTTCAGACCAGCTTTTTGGATTGTTGTCTAATTTTTCCATCAAAAGCCTGCAATCTTCAAAGCCAGAAATCATGCCTTGACCGTAAAATGGAACAACCGCATGCGCCGCATCCCCGATGAGCAGGAAGTTCTTGTTGTTCCATGGCGCACAACGGATGGTAACAAGAGAAGCATCCGGATGCTGGTGGTATTGTTGGACATAGTCTGGAACAATCTCCATGAAATCCGGAAACTCATCTGAGAAAAGTGATTTAATCTGATCTGGATTCTGGATTTTTTTGAATGACTTTTCTCCCTCGAAAGGAAAGAAAAGGGTTGCGGTGAAGGTGAAATCCTGATTTGGAAGGGCAATCATCATAAAGGATTTTCGTGGCCAAATGTGAAGGCCATTCGGATTCAAAGCCCATTTTCCATCCTTTCCCGGGTGAATGGTGAATTCTTTATAGCCGTGCTCAATGTAATGCTGTTCGTAATAGAACCGGTCCTCGCGCATCATTTCATATCGCATCGCCGAAAATGCCCCATCAGAACCGATAAATGCATCTGCTTCAATTCTTTGCCGCAGGCCTTCAACATCAGCCACATAAGCCACTGATTTGTCGAAGGCAAACTTCTCAACTTTACTCTCAAAGTAAATTTTAAGGTTGGGAAGGTTTTCGGCTTCGTCCAATAAAAGGCAATTAAGCCTAGATCGGGAAACTGAATAGATTGCCTGACCATCCTTGCCATACGCAAAATACTTTTCGATTCCCTGTGTGTCGTGAATAACCCGACCAGGCATAGGAATGGCCATTTCCTTTACCTTTTCTTCGAGGCCTGCCAAGGCAAGAGATCTCCATCCCCGGTGACTTAATGCCAGATTAATTGACCTTAAACTAGAGTAAATCTTATGGCGTAGGTCGGGGCGTTTTTCATGGATTTCAATCTTGAAGCCCCGTTTGGCCAAGAGAATTCCCAAAAGTGTGCCCACAAGTCCGGCTCCAAAGATTACAATTTTGTCGGAGCTGGAAATTGGCTTTTTCATCCCTGCCGAAATCGGATTAAATGTGAATTACATTGTAATCGCCCAGACTCAGGTCTGCTGCCTTACCATGTAAACTCGCATGGTTTCCAATCATGGAATTGGCAACTATAGCCTCTTTAACATTGGCATTATCCTGCACAATGCTGCTTTCAATTCGGGAGTTTTCAACAACCGAATTCCGGCCGATGGATACATTTGGACCAACTACAGAATTTCGAATCACAGCTCCTTCGCCGATAAATACCGGTTGAATCAGGACTGAATTCTCAATTTTCGCCGAGGTAGCCTGCAATTCAGCAGCGGGTAAATAACTGAGGTATCTGCTGTTTGTGTGAACCGTTGCGTTTTTATTGCCACAATCCAACCATTCATCCACCTGACCGGGAACAAATACCATTCC
>CANETC010000011.1 GCA_947441055.1 Cytophagaceae bacterium
GTTAATCGTTTGCCTTTGAATTGGCCGGTGTGGGTAACAAACTCGCGATGGCGGTGTGTAAATTCGACGGAATCGAAATGGCGACTCACTTCGGAAACCCTGTCTGGGTCGCCCACCGTGATGATTTTTTCGGAGAGATTTTCAGGACGGATTCCAAGATGATAAACGGCTCCATCCTGGAGAATAAGGTCGGTTTCACGGATTTTTGACATTGTGTATTAAGGTTTTAGGTATCGAAGTTGGCGGTTTAGACCGGGTGATTGAATGTGAATGAAGTAAAGTCCCGAATTCGCTTGGGGGATAGAAAAGGTGTTTTCATCCATGCGTTTGATCGGTCTTTCTCTTCCTAAAATATCTTTTGCCTGCAGCATTTCAGCAGAAACTTTTATGCCCTCAATTTTGAAATTGCCTTCAGGATTGGAAAACAGTTTTGGGCTTGTCTGATGAATAAAATTTTTATTTTCCTGAATGAGTCCGGTTTTCCACGGAATTCTCACTGTGGGTTTTAGCGGGTCATTGGTTTCAAATGCAAGTGTATCTGTCCAGGCAGCTGAAAATGTAGAATCCGGGTTTTGAATGATTCGGATTTCTGTGGCGGAATTATAAGCCAGATTGATGCTGCTGCTGCCTTCGACTTTCAGGCGGTTTTTCAGGAAGCGGATGTTTTGAATCTGTAAATTTAGTTTTCCCTCATTCCATAAAGCCAAAGTTAATGGCTGGATTTCTTGTTGTGAGTACAGAATTGAATCCGATAGACCCAGCTTTCTGCGGTCAAGAGGAGAAGAGACAGCGGCAAGAATCCGAATTCGATCGGCAAACTGTGGGTAATCTGTAAATGGGTTTCGGTTGTTTTGTTCTGCAAACACCGCTTCATTTCTGGCTTTTTCTTTGGGCAATGGCGAAAATTGCTTGTTCCATTGTTTGAGAATCGTTTCCTGCGGTGCAAAAAATCCGGTGTAATCTTCATAGCGGGTTACGAAATACATCATGGCCCTGGCGCAAGCACCTTTGTGCAAACCCTGTGGTTCATAAAGGCCACCGCCGTTTTTGGAAGGCGCATTTACAGCAACCGAAACCAAGGGCGCAACTGCCACACCAAAAGGAAGGTTTCCTCGGCTGTTGTTTGCGGCATCATCGGTGGAAAAAAGATGGTGCATGTCAGAACGCATCGGGGCATTCTGGCCAAACAAGCTTTGAGGAAAGGTGTGTTCACAATTGAAATTGTTGTTGACAGCAGTTGCGCGGGAATTGAACTTCGCTTTTCGGTTCGTGTAGACACAAGTAACGGTATCATTTTGGTTGTCGATGCTGGCATACATTTTATCCCGGGCCACATCATAAGAAAAGGCGGTAAATCCAGCCCCAGTGATGGTTTTCAGGGTTTGCTTCAGGGTTTCTTCTTCCTGGTTTTGGGTGCTGCTATAATACGTTTTACTGTAATTTCCCTGGCAGCGAAGCGCAATGCTATGGTCGCCGCCGTCTTCCTGCCAAGGTGTGCTGATGATGAGGGCCGCAGGGTTTGGGGTGTTGTGAATAATCCGGCAATAGACATTCACTTGTATAATTTGGCCAGGCTCAATGCTGAGTGAAGATGTTAAAGTCGAGTAAGGTGTAGAACCATAAATTTTAAAGGGAATTGAAAGGCTGACATGGGCGGTTTGAGTCCCATTATTGCCAATTTGGATGGGCAGGGAGTCCAGAATATTTTCTGTATTGGTGCCGAAATCCAGACTAAGTGGATTTACACTGAGTGTTTGCGCATGCAGGTTGCTTGTAAGCAAAAGGCAAAAGAGGAGTGTAATTTTCAGTAGCTGCATTTGAAGAAAAGGAAGTAAAGGAATGCAAAATTTTTCGTGTTATGAGAGAAATTGATTGATCTTGGTTGAAAGTAGAATGACAAGCATCAGGCTTTATTTGCATGAAAATCAGATGTAGGGTTTTTTCATTTGTGTTGCTTTGCTTTCAATTGTCTGCCTTTCCTTTGCATCCGATTAATTCTAAAAATGTTAACAATCCAAAAAATGAAGAAATTAATGGTGCTGGCGCTGGCAGTTTTTGCCTGGTCGTGTGGAAAGGTAGAAGACTCCCGTGAATACAAGGAATTGCTTGCGAAATACGATTCCGTTGTGGCCATCAGTTCGGGCCGTGCCGGTGAAAATGCAGAACTCAACAGCATTATTTCAGAAATAGAAGCCAACCTGGACTCAGTTTCCAAGGACCAGGATATGGTTTCAGAACTGAACAAAGAGGGTTATGAAAACCAGAAGGAGAAAATTGATGCGATGATTACCGGCATCAATAGTTACATGGAAAAGAACAAGGCGAAAATGGTAGCCTTGGAAAAAAAGGTAAAGAAATCGGGCAAGGCCAATTCTGCTTTACAGAAAATGGTTGAAAACCTGAAGAAGCAAATCATTCAAAAAGAAGAGCAGCTTGTGGCCATGCAATCTACCATTCAGGGTCTGGAGGTGAAGGTGGGTGAATTAAACCAGACTGTAGCAGTAAAGGATCAGGAAATTGCCGCTAAAACCGAAGAAATTTCCAAGAAGGACAATGAATTGGTAGAGCGTCAGAAGACCATTGATAACAAGGAAAATGAGCTGACTACTGGCTACATCGCATATGGAAGCAAGAAGGAATTGGCTGAAAAAGGCATCATTAAAAAGGAAGGAGGTGTGCTTGGCATGGGAAAAGTGTTGAAGCTTTCAGATCGCCCAGACAATACCAAATTCCGTAAAATCAACATTAAGACTTTGTCGGAAATCCGATTGGGAATGGTGAAAAAGAAGAAAATGGTTTCTTCCCATCCCGACAATTCCTACTACTATACAATTTCAGGTGAAGAGGTTTTTATAAAAATTACCGACTACAACAAGTTCTGGAGCCTGACAAAATATTGTGTCATTGAGGTGGATTGAATGAATTGATTAAGGAAAAGAGAAAGCCTGGCGGATGATTCTGTCAGGCTTTTTTTATGGAAAACGGTTGTTTAAAACTCTTCAAGAATCTTTTCCGGGTCTATTTCCCAAAATTCTAGGTTTTCCTTTGAGCTAATCAATATCGATTTGGCTTTGGGTCTTAGCCAATTCAGACTTGGGGAATCATTGCCTTTATCCACCCATAGATACTGAATTTTGAAAGTCTTAATAAAACGCAGCTGAAGTTTCCACTTGTCTTCTTCATTTTTGAAAGAATCGTCTGATTCAGAAAATAAAAAAAACGGAAGTTGCTTTACCTGTCCTTCTCTGGATGATTTTACCCAACTAGAGTCTTCAAAAATGCTTACCGGAGTAGAAATGGCATCTGGAAATTCAAATAGCAAAGGAAAGCCCGTTTGGATATGAAGCGGAAATGGATAAAATGGTCTTTCAGAAAAGTACGCTGAAAAGCGGTTTCCCGTGCTGGTTTCCATTTTTTTTGAGATTAACTGGTAAAAGTTAAGATCAAATGGGATTACTCGTTGAAATCTAAAAGTGAAAAAGGTAACGGCCAGTAAGGCCAAAGAAGGAATAAGTGGAAAGAACTTTTTATCAAACGCTGGGATCAAACCTTTCTCTTTTTCTCCTTCTTGAAATAAGAAGAAAGCACAAAATGTAAAAGCGGCTGTGCTTACCATGGTATAGATTTGCTCGAAATCCATGTGGTTGGTTAATCGGTTTCCAAGGCCGGCAAGCAGACATAAAATAAAAATGCCAATCAATAAATAGCTGATGTTTTTCTGCCAGGCCTGTCTGATGTAGGGCCGGATGGCCAGAAAAGTCAGTATGAAAAAAAGGACTTCCACATATTCAGGTTTGGTAATCTGGGCGGGAAAAAGCATCACCAATCCTTTGCTGCTTATTTTTGAAAAAAAGTAGGGGATAAGCAATAGGCTTGATTTTGAGCTGTTTACTAAAATCGAAAGCAGGATGAATGGAAGCCAATACCCATATCCTAAATTGAAAACGGCCTCTCTGAAATACGAGACGGCTTGGTTTGCAAAATCTAAAACCGTTATGGATTGGATGCTGAGTTCTGCAGAAGCAGATTTATTAAATGACAGCATTAATCCATAGATTCCAGCAATTATAAATGGGCTAAGAATTAAAAGGGCTGGTTTTTGCTTGAGGAGCGAAGCTCTTTCTTTAATTCCATTAAACGCCCATAAAATCACCAAAGCTGGGGCAAATAAAACATTTGCTTGAAGGGCCAGAATTGAAAACACAAGCAATAAATTCTTGTTGTGCCGAATAATAAAAAGGAAGGCCAGGATTGAAATTAAAAGGCAAATTTTTAGTCCGCCTAAGTCCAGCGTATTGAACAAAAAGAAATCATTGAAAAAGAGCAGTTTCCCGTTTGCAAAAAGGACTGCAAGGCTGAGTGCAATTGATAAGGCGATGGGGTATTTTAAGGATTTGGCTATTGCCATAAAACCCATGGCTGCCATTGCCATAAAAAAGACAGAAAGAATGAAGGTCAAATTGAATAGTTCGCTTGTTCCAAATAGTTTACCCCAACCTACGATTGCCCATAATTCGGTAAAATGGTAAAGGTTGAATTTGAATAATTCAGGAAAGAAGATTGCTCCACCAAAATTTGCCGTTTCATGGCCTGAAAATTGCATTCCAAAAGCAGTAGATGAATAACTGATGTTGTCGATAAATGGATAATGATCGATTTGGAGGTAGTTGGAGCTGTAGGACCGAACAAAATACCAGACACTGAAAAGCAGGATTGCCGAAATGCCAATAAGAGGTTTCCAGTCTTCAGTTTTGTAGGAGATGCTTGCGTTTTGTTTTGGTCTGCTTAGTGGATAGAGGATCACAAGAAGATTTAACCATTGAACCGTAACTCCTTTGCAAACCCAGATGGCGATGAGGGATTCAAAAACAAAATATCCAAGAATTGTGGTGACAAAAATCCTTTCCATCAATTGAAATGGACGATACCTTGATTCCAGGATTTTCATGGGCAAATAACCCATGATGCCGATAATTATTAAAGCCAAAGCATTGAATCCTAAAACTTTAAAAATTAATCCTGAAATCATGAATCTGCCGAAATTGGTTTTTTGCCGAGCGGTAAAAGTAGGGAAATGGTCTTGAAATTTGGCTTTTTACTATTTGCTTGGGCATCGAATTGTTTTGAAATTGTTTCGATTCCGGCTCATTTTTTATGAACTGTATTGCGTGAAGGACAGAAGCGGAAATCGTGGGGACTTGGCCCCACATTGCAGCGAATGGCCTGACCCAGGGCGCAGCCCGGGGGCACGCCCTAAATTGCATTTGTAATTTAACTAACAAGCGTTAGTTTTGTGCCTGTAACCATTTCAAATTTGGCTCAGCATTTTACTCCCATCGCAGTCCGTTCTGTTGAAAAAAACACAGAGGATTGTGTGCTCGTTTCTTTCGATGTTCCTGATGAAAAAAAACAGGATTTTCGCTTTAGTGCCGGGCAGCACCTGACTTTACGCCGGGAAATCGGCGGTGAGGAAGTGAGGCGAAGTTATTCGATTTGCTCGGCGCCCGGAAGTGGGAACTGGCAGGTTGCGATCAAGCAGATTCCGGAGGGAGTTTTTTCTCGATTTGCCAATCAGGAACTTCGCGCTGGCGATGTGCTCGATGTGATGGCGCCGCATGGGAATTTTACCCTTGAGCCAAGTGCAGATAAACCCGCGGTTTATGTGGGATTTGCTGCCGGAAGCGGAATTACGCCTTTGATTTCGCACATTCACGATAAGCTTGAAAATGAGCCTTCGGCCCATTTCGTGCTGTTTTATACCAGTCAAACTGCGGCTTCCATCATTTTGAAAGAGGAGCTTGAGGGACTGAAAAACCGCTACCTCAGCAGATTTGAACCCTACTTTTTTCTCACACGGGAGGAGCGTGACATTGAATTTTACAATGGTCGGATTGATGGGGAAAAACTGGAGCACATCGCCAAGTTTATTCTTGACCTTCCTTCCGTTGACCATTTTCTTCTTTGCGGGCCTGAAGACATGATTTTCATGATTCGGGATTTTCTTAAAGCCCAGGGTGTAGAAGAAAATCGGATTCATTTTGAGCTGTTTGTAAGCAATGCTGCTTTGCAAAATAAAGCCAAAGTGAGGCCGGTGGAGGCCGAGTCTGGAGTCGGTACAGAAGTAATGGTGCGCGAGGGAGGGAAAAATTTCCGCTTCCGAATGAGCCAGAATTCCGAGAGCGTTTTGGAAGCAGCTCTCAAACACAATTCGGGGCTGCCATTTGCCTGTAAAGGTGGCGTTTGTTGCACTTGCCGGGCGAAACTAATCGAGGGTAAAGTTCATATGGCAGTGAATTATGCATTAGAAAAAGAAGAGTTGGAGGCTGGGTATATTCTTACTTGTCAGGCCGTTCCGCTCACAGAAACAATAACCGTAGATTTTGATCAGTAATACAATTATGGAAATTGACATCAATCGCCTGGACCTGGAATTTCAGGCCAAAATTGACAGCGGAAAAACCATCGAGCCCAAGGACTGGATGCCGGAGAAATACCGCAAGACCCACATCCGGCAGATTTCTCAGCATGCACATTCTGAGATTGTGGGCATGTTGCCGGAAGGAAACTGGATTACCCGCGCCCCTTCACTTCGCCGAAAAGTAACCTTGCTTGCTAAGGTACAGGATGAAGGCGGACATGGTTTGTATCTATATTCTGCCTGTGAAACGCTCGGCATTTCCCGTGATGAGCTTTTCGAACAGTTGCACAGCGGAAAAGCCAAATATTCATCCATCTTTAATTATCCGGCAGTTACCTGGGCGGACATGGGTGCTGTTGGCTGGTTGGTTGATGGCGCTGCCATTATGAACCAAGTGATGCTGACAAGAACCTCTTTTGGTCCATATGCCCGCGCTATGGTGCGTATTTGCAAGGAGGAAAGTTTTCACCAGCGCCAGGGCTTTGAAATTATGCTCAGTCTCTGCAATGGAACCGCGGTTCAGAAACACATGGCGCAGGAATCACTCAACCGCTGGTGGTGGCCTTCGTTGATGATGTTCGGTCCTCGGGATGAGGAATCTACCCATACCGAGCAGGCCATCAAATGGAAAATAAAGCTAAAAACCAACGATGAACTTCGGCAGCAGTTTGTGGATCAGACAGTTCCGCAAATTGAATTGCTGGGACTTGAACTTCCAGATCCGGCCATCAAATGGAATGAGGAAAGGGGCCATTATGATTTCGGTCCAATCAACTGGGATGAATTCTGGCGCGTGGTTGGGGGCAATGGTCCCTGCAACCGTGAGCGTTTGGCTGCCAGAAAGGAGGCCTGGGAAAAAGGTGCCTGGGTGCGCGAAGCGGCACTCGCCTATGCTGAAAAGCAGGAGAATCTTAGGGAAGCTGTTTAAACCAAAAAGAATCACGACCATGAAAAAAGAATGGCCCGTTTGGGAAGTTTTCATTCGCAGCAGATCCGGTCTTGACCACCGCCATGCCGGCAGTGTGCATGCCGCTGATGCAAAAATGGCCCTCGAAAATGCGCGCGATGTGTACACCCGCCGTCAGGAAGGAGTTAGCATATGGGTTGTGCCTTCGGCATCGATTACAGCCTCTGATCCTGAAGAAGGCGGAGAGCTTTTTGAACCGGCGAAGGACAAGGTTTACCGCCACCCGACTTTCTATGATTTGCCAGACGAACTCACCCACATGTAATGAATAAATCCCTTTACGATTATTTGATTTTGCTGGGCGATAGTCCGCTCATTCTGGGACACAGGCTTTCGGAACTTTGCGGACATGGGCCAAACCTTGAAACCGATATTGCCTTAAGCAACATTGCCCTTGATCTTTTTGGTCAGGTTCGAAATTGGTTTCAATATGCCGCGGAAATTCACGGCGAAGGCAAAACGGAGGATGACATTGCCTTTTTGCGTTACGAGCATGAGTACAGAAATGTCATTCTCACAGAACAACCCAACAAGGATTTTGCATGGGTAATTGCCCGGCAATTTTATTTTGATGCCTGGCATTACTCTTTGCTGACGCAACTCTGTGAAAGCCGAGACGAACGCATTTCAGCCATTGCTGCGAAATCCATTAAAGAAGTGACTTACCATAGGCGTTTCTCTTCTGAGTGGGTAAAACGACTTGGCGATGGAACTGAAGAAAGTCGTGCCCGCATGGAGAATGCAATCGCGCATTTTGCCATGTACAAAGGCGAACTTTTTGAGGAAACCAATGTGGAGAAGGAGATGTTTGCCTCAGGAACTGGTGCAGATTTCAAAGTCCTGAAAGCACAATTTGAATCCTTTACCAATGAAGTTCTGAATGAAGCCGGACTTGAAATTCCACAAATAGACTGGACGCAGCGGGGTGGTAAACATGGTGTTCATTCCGAGCATCTTGGGTACATACTGGCTGATCTTCAATACATGCAAAGGGCATATCCCGGAATGCAATGGTAGAAAAATCAATGCCGGAAGCAGAACAAAGGGTTAGAGAAATTCTGGCCACTGTAAAGGACCCAGAAATTCCGGTTTTGACAGTGGAAGACATGGGCATCATCCGGGACATTGAACTGGATGGGCAAAAGGTGAAAGTTAAAATAACTCCGACTTACTCTGGTTGCCCGGCAATGGATGAGATTGCTGCCGACATCCGAAAGGCGCTGCTTGCAGAGGGATATGAGCCAGAGGTTGTTTCATTACTTTCTCCTCCTTGGAGTTCCCTTTGGATTTCAGCGGAGGGCCGGCGGAAAATGGAAGTTTACGGCATAGCCGCGCCATTGGAAGAAGTAGCCGACAAGCGCGCGCTGATGGGGGAGAAGCGGGTTGTAAAATGCACCCATTGCGGGTCCATGAATACACGCTTGGTTTCGCAATTTGGTTCCACCGCATGCAAGGCGCTTTTTCAGTGCAATGACTGCCTGGAGCCTTTTGATTATTTTAAATGTATATAAGAATTGAATAGATTTGGCATTTCCCGTTAACGGGAAATATGTTTTATTTTATTGCCTGTGCGAATTTCAAAATCAATCTCTTTTTTTCTACTGGCAATCCTGCTGTTTGGCGGAAGTTCCTGCCGGAAGGATGAGTTTTCGGGCTGGACCCAGCGCTATCTTGTTTCGCCTCCGGGTTTGAAAATTGTAAAGTCGGGCATCATCATCAAAAATTGCAAGGCTCCTTTTCCAGTAAGCTTTTATCAAGAGGTGGAAAACCTTCGCGGTACAGTTTCCTATTTCTGGGATTTTGGTGACGGAAAAACTTCCTTAGATAAAAGTCCCAACCATATTTATGATTCCGCCGGTACTTACAAAGTTACCTTCATTGTGCGCAATCAAATCAGCAGCGATACCTCCATTTTTCAGGTTGCAGAAATGGCAACTGGGTCTGTGCCTGTAAAGGCTGCGTTTTCCTACAGCCATTTCAACAACAACAATTATGCCCCTGCGAAAGTAGTTTTTCAAAACAGCACCAGTGGCGCCAACCAGTTTAAGTGGTATTTCGGGGATAATGATGAATC
This sequence comes from Cytophagaceae bacterium, assembly GCA_947441055.1. Lineage (GTDB taxonomy): Bacteria > Bacteroidota > Bacteroidia > Cytophagales > Flexibacteraceae > CAMDMI01. The sequence continues at coordinate 9,460 of CANETC010000011.1, forward strand.
CAACAATGACAGTCCGGAGCATGTTTTTCAAAATCCGGGTACTTACAATGTAAAGCTGGTGGGCACCTGCACGGATGGTAGCAGCAGTGAAGTCATTCAACAGGTTTTTGTGATCCCTCCGCCCCAGCGGATTGTGATTGATTCCTTGAATCTGATGCTTCCTTCCAATTTCAAGAACAACCGGGTTTTTGTGGATTTTTACAAAAACAGTCAGTTGCTGGGTAGCACAGCCATTCTTTCTACTTCAAGTTTTCCTCTAAAATTGAAAAGGCCCAGGGATTTTCCAGGTGGATATATTTTTGATCAGGTTCAGTTTACCCAAAATGAGGCACTGATTTTTCGTGCTTTTCAAGACAATGGTCCAAATGTTCCGCCTTTGCTGATTGCTGAATTTCTACTTTCCACCAGCGCCATTCGTTCTGCATTTTATCCCAGGGTCTTCTTCCAGTTAGAAACAGTGCCAAGGGTGACCGATACTTTTGTTGACCTCTACATCAACTATTGACGATGAAACAACTATTGCTGCTTTGCCTTGTAATCCTTCCGTTAAAATTATCGGCTCAGGCAGACTTACGATTGCTTGAGAAAAGGGCAATCTTGCGATTTGGTGGTGGCAGTTTGGCACCTTCCGCTGATTTTGCTTCTGTAGGAACAAACGGCATTTATGCCAGAAACGGTTTTCAACTCAATGCAGGGTTTTCGTATTGTTTTTATCGGAATTTAGGAATTGGTATTCATTTGGATTACAACCAGTTTGGGTTTGACAGATCCGCTTTTTCTGCCAATCAGCAGAATCCGGGAATGACAATTTTATCTCCTTTTAACTCAACCCGATTTGGTCTGTCTGCACTTGCATTCCTTCCAATTCGTTTAGGAAAAACCGTTGCCCTCAATTTTTATGCGGAAGGTCAGGCTGGTTTGCGTGGCATGAACATCCCCAAAATTGATCTCTCTTACAACGAACTTGACAATAATTTTACCAGTGTAGCGTATCGGCCAAGACCGAGTACTATGGGTTATCTGGCCATTTCAGGTGGGCTTCAGGTTTTATTTTCCAGAAATTTTGGTCTGTTCGTAGCTTACCATAAAACCTTGGATAGCCGGCATTCCATTTCGTATAGCAGCAGGGCTTTTGATGCCGATGGCTTGCTTATCGAAGGCGAACATTATTTGCACAACTACCTAGGCAGCACTGGAATTCAGGGCGGGATCATGTTTGTGATTGGGAAATAATCCTTTTCGATTTATCCTTCCTGTTCAGGATGAAATGAATTCTCGCTTTTGGCAATGACCAGCGTTGCCACTCCATTTCCAATCAGGTTGGTAATGGCCCTGGCCTCACTCATAAATTTATCAACGCCCAGTAAAAAGGCCAGTCCTTCCAATGGAATGGTATGAAGGGATGCGAGTGTGGATGCCAGCACCACAAAACCTGAACCGGTAACCCCTGCTGCTCCTTTGCTTGTCATCATGAGAATTCCAATTAACACGGCCAGCTCCTGAAAACTAAGTGGAATGCTGTACAATTGGGCAATAAAGATTACAGCCATAGAAAGGTAGATGGAGGTGCCATCGAGGTTGAATGAATAACCCGTTGGTACAACCAGACCAACAACCGGTTTGGCGCAGCCCATTTTCTCCAGTTTTTGCATCAGGCCGGGCATGGCCGTTTCGGAGGAAGATGTGCCAAGTACGATCAGAATTTCTTCCTTGATGGTGGACAAGAAATCCATGATGCTGAGTTTGAAATACCGCATAATTCCACCCAAAACCAGAAAAATGAAGAGGGCCATCGTGATGTATAAACAGCCCATTAGTTTGGCGAGGGGCACGATGCTTGCAAGGCCAAATTTTCCAACCGCAAATGCCATTCCTCCAAATGCACCAATCGGGGCAAAATACATCAGGTATTTCAGGGCAGTAAAAACAACATGAGAGGCTTTATGAAAGAACCCGAGAATTTTTTCTCTGCTTGGTAAGAAGGTGAGCAAGATGCCGCAAAAAATGGCCAGTAATAGAATTTGGAGGGTTGTGTTTTCCTTAAGAAAACTGCCCCAATTGAAACCATGCTCCGCTTTTTTTACATATTTCTCTGCACTTTGGATGGCAAGTCCGGTACGGTCGATTTCGCCGGGCTTTAGAATCAATGCCACGCCGATGCCAATAACCAGAGCAAGTGTTGTTACAATTTCGAAATAAACCAGAGATTTAAGTCCGATTCGGCCAACCCTTTTGAGGTTTCCCATGGAAGCAATTCCAGTAACGATGGTGAGGAAAATGATGGGCCCGATGAAAAGTTTGATGGCCTCGATAAATCCTTTTCCAAGCACTTCGGATTTTACACCAAGTTCGGGTTTGTAATGCCCCACAAGAATGCCAGCCACTATGGCGAGCAGCACATAAAAGGTGAGGTGACGAAAAATAGGGTGAATTCGGTTCATGTGATTTTAGAATCCAGCCTGGAACATAAGTTCAGAATACAACATTGCAGGCATTCCGGGAATTTGCCTTTTACCTGCCATTGCCTGAAGTTTCATACGGTTGGTTCGGAAATATTTGCCAATATGAACCGCCAGGTCTTTCGTTGTTTTTAGTTTGGAATCAGTTCTTGAGAATTCAGGACTTAGTTTCTGGTAACGGGCATCCAGTGAAATGCCATTTGCAAATACATATCCGGCCTGAAGGTTCAGCCCTGAGCCAAGCACCAGAAAGGAGGAAATCTGACCGGGTTGTAGAATCCTGGTGTTGCCACCGAGGCTGTCGGTTCGAAGTCCGGATAGAGCCGAGGCTGTGGCCAAGGTAAATTCGCCGAGAATGGAAAATCCTTTGTACTTCAGGAGGAGGTCTGCGCTTAATTTTCGATAATCCGGATAGCGAACTTTTTTAGTGCTGTCGAAAAGACTGAAGGTTCCATGTCCTTCGCCTTTTTCATTGCTTGCACCTTGGTTCCAGCTGCCAGCAACTCCCAAAAGCAATTTTGGTTTTTGTTCCCCTTTAATGTCCGGGGAAAGTTCGCGGTTGCCTTCAGAAAAATCACCCAAAGGATAAAAATCGAGTCGGCCACCAATTTTGGCTCCACCGAGATCTACATCTGTTGAATTGATGCCGAAAGAATTTGGACCATCGCCAGAGGTAATTGCCAGCATGGGAACAAACAAGGCTTTTTCACCAAATCGTCCTTCTGCAAACAAGCCGAACTCACGTCCATTTCCGCAAAATGCATTGCTCACAAGGCTTCTTTCGGTGAAGGCAAATTTGTCTTCATCAAAAGTCATTTCCCGGTTGTTTGTGAAAGTTCTTCTTTGACCGGCTGATACTGATAAATGTTTTCCATTCCATGCGGCATAGGCATCCAAAAGGGGAGTGGAGGCACTGAAATCGGTTCGCACCATGAAAGAAATCCGCTCCTGAAATAAGGATCCCGAAAACCATAAGTAGGATCTTTTGGATCTAAGGGAATTCGCAGCTTTCTGGCCTTCGGTTTTTTCCATCTTCCAGGAAGGCTGAAGGAATCCATTGAAGCTAAATTGTTTCTTTTCCGGAGTGGAATTTTCCTGGGCAAAAGCCGGCAGAGCGAGCCAAGCAAGCAGGCTTGTTTTCAATATTTGGCTGATGGTTTTCATTTGATTGAAATGGCTTTCATGCTTCGGTAAACCGGATATTCTGAATTCCTGGAAATGCCTGAAAAGCGAATCACTTTCACCGCCAGAAATCCATTTGGATTCTCGGGTTCAAGCAGTTCGCAAACCAGATTTCCCTTGTCCTGATTGAGATAAATCACATAAGTACCCGCTGGGAAATTCTTCAATCCAGACTTAAGACTCGCATTTCCTTTGGAAACAGATTTCGAATCTTCTTCGTCCTGATTGTCGTCTTCGTCATCAGCTTGGTTTCCCCAGCCAGGCACCTGATACGATTCCACCTCAGCCTCAAACTTATTGGAAATGCTATCCACCTGAACACCCAGAAGCCTAAGATTTTCAGCTGCTTTTCTTTCGCTTTTAGCCAAAATGTATGCCTTTGGTCTTTCTCTTTTCAAAATTGGATAGGATTGAAGCGCATCGTGAATGGTTACCGGAATTTGAATTTCATTTTCGTTGTCCAGGTCAATCACCAGAAGGCTATCCTCCCGGGTCTTTCGCTCCGACAAAACCACCACTGGTTTTGTATCTTGGTGCGTGGCAGCCAGTAGCATTTTGATTTTCATTGGATTGGAATAGGCGCTGTTTAAATAAGACAGGGCCACTTTCCAGCCAGCCATCACTCTCCTTCGATATGACTTTCGATCCAATCCTACACCTCTGATTTCCAGCAAGGTGGAAAAGCAATTTCCCAAGGCCCAGTTGCTGGCGCTGGAGCGGGCATGCACAGAACCGAGATTGAACTCAACTTTTCCGCCATACTTCTGGGTTGTGAGGTAATCCTGAACTTTGTAGTGCAGGGTGTCGTTTATTAGGAATCTTTGTGCTGGCTCTACAAATCCCTCCCTGGTGAAATTGCGGATCGAATCCGGCACATTCAGGTTGCCAGAGAAAAGGAACATTGCATCGTAGCGGCTGGTGATTCCTGCCCTGCCAAATCGAGTAAAATCTTTACGGTAAGCCCGGTACTCGTGCAGGTCAAGAGAAACTTCCGGAGCAAAACGAGTCCATGCTTTTTTCAGTGCTATGGTTTCCGGCGAACGAAGACTTGTTTGATCCCGGTTCAGGTCTTTTCCATTGGCGGATTCCCTTTTTTGGATTTCATAGCCGTCAATGTTGGCCATTGGGACAATTGCGATTTCAATCCTGTTGAGCAAGTAATCCAGGTCAGAGTTTTCTGCAAAACGGGAAATCAGGTAAAGAAGCGATTCTGTGCCGGCAGGTTCATCTCCATGCAGACCACCTTGGATCCATACCCGAACCTTCTTTTCTTTAATTTTTGGATTTGAAATGACGATCAGTGGAATATTTTTTCCCTTCTGGCTTTTGCCAATCATTTCCATGCTGAGTATATCCTTTTTTATCTTCAGGTTTTGCTGAAGGAAGGCCATCATTTCTTTATAAGTGGTGAATCCGGATTTTTTTGAAAATGCCGGTGTGTTGATTTTCCAGTCATTGAGCAGCTTGTCGGAAAAATACCTTTCCGTGATGGATTCTGGTTCCGGGTTAAACTGTGCCAGTGCTTTTTGCGAAAGCAGAAGCAGGAAAAGGAAGCGTAGCGTTTTCTTGATTTGCATTGTTTTATAAGGAAAACACCAACATGATTGTTCCGCCTAAGTCGTTGCCGATGAGGGAGCGCCCATCCAAAGTTTGGGAGCCTGGTTCTGCAATGGAATAGGTTAGCGAGGCCTGGATTCTTGCGCCATAGCTTCTTTCAAGATATCGGGAGAATCCGAGTGTGAAAAATTTACTCCGGTTGTAATATGTTGGATTCCGTAAAAAGGAATATTGTGCCGGGAAAAGCCGGCAGAACCGGGCATCCACTGAATACAGGTTTTTGAACAGATATCCGGCTTGAAAATTTACTCCGCTTCCGAGGATCAGACGGTTTCGAACATACGCCGGCATGTCCTGAAGGTTGTTTACCAAAAATGTGCTTGCGCTTGAACCATCAGTTCGAATCCTGTTGTAGATGGAAGCAGGAACACTGGCGGAAGATTTTACCCATTCACCTGAAAGCGTAAATCCGCGGTATTTCAACAGAAAATCAGCACCGATTTTGGTGTAATCGGGCAGCACTTCCTTGCCCAAACTATCGAGGTAAATGTAAGTGCCGCTTTGGCTTCCTCTTCGGTCGCTTATGCCTTGGTTGACGCTGCCAAAAACCCCAGCCACCAGTTTGAGTGTTCTTTCCCGTTCCATATCAACTTCACGCGAAGCGCCACCATTGGCGAAAGATCCGAAAGGCTGAAAATCCAGACGGCCTCCGAATTTGAGGCCACCGCGGTCTTTTGAAAAAACATTTGGGCCATCTCCATTGGTTACGGAAATGGAAGGAAGAAAAATCGACTGCTTTCCAGTTCTGAATCTGCCATTTAAAAAGAATCCAAATTCACGCACACTTGAAAATGCCAGAGCAAGCGGACTTCTTTCTGGAAACTGTAAGGCACCTGAAACCATGGTCATTTCCCGGCTGTCGGTGATGGAGTTTTCTTGTCCAGCTACAATTTCCAATTGTCTCAGTGGTTTCCATGCAACCCAGGCGTCCATCAGGTAATTGTTGGTTGTAGCATCGCCACCACCATCCGAATTGCCGGTTAGGTCAATCTGGAGTTGGTATTTGATGGCTGCATCCTTTGCAGAACCACTCAATCTGGCCACCATCCGACGAATGCGAAAGCGGGTTGATACACCATTATCTGCCATTTTTGGGTAGTCTTTAAATTCTACCATGGGCTGAAAAAAGCCCCCAAGTTTCAAGCTGGCACCTGAAGATGTGGTGAAACTCAAACCTTCGCCCGCCTGATAGGGTGAAATTTTTGCGAATTGAGCCATGCCCTGAAAGGCCGACAACATTGTAAAAAACAACAGCTTACGGGCTTTCTTCATTGGAATGGCTTATTCGAAAATTCCTTTGATGAGGATTTCTCCGTCCTGCATCATCACCTCGCCTTTGGCCACCACATCGCAGAGCTTAAGCTGCTCGTCGAACAAGCAGAAATCTGCATCGCTTCCAACTTTAATTCTGCCTTTGTTTGCCAAAGAGAGGTTTTTTGCCGGGGTACTAGTTACCGGTTTTAAAGCTTCAGAAATGTCGATTCCGCCTTTCTGAACCAGTTCGCGGAATTGCACCAGGTTTTCACTTACAGGTGCTTTGGCGTATCCACGATTTGCTCCGTTTTTAGAAGTAAGTCCTGCATGGCCGTCGCTGCTGAAACTAATGTTGTCAAGGGAAATCCCTTTTTCTCTTGCTTCCATCACCGACATCCAAGGTTCAATGTATTTGGATGCACCTGTTGTAACATCAATGATTCCGCCCAAGCGTGCGAATTCGAGTGACTGCTCAAAAAGCGCCTTTGTGCGGCCTACATGGGTAGGGGAAATATGTCGAATTGGGAACTGGTGTTTTTTTACAATTTCCAGCAGGATATCCATTTTGGAATCCAGCGCGCCAAGGTGGATGTGAAGTACACCACCTTTTCCGGATGTGAGTCCACCCACCATTACATCGCGGAGGTGGCGCAAAAGCTCAGTTTCAGTAGGGTAGGAGGAGCGCTCATCACAGATGGCCACTTTGCAGCCAATGATTTTATCAATAAAAAGAATGTCCTCCAGTATACTACCGGTGAGGGTAACAGGGTCGATGCCAAAATAGCCTGTATGCATGTAGGTAGACATGCCTTCAATTTCCAGGGCCTTGGTTTTGGCGTAAAGGGTTTTAAGACTTCTTGCACTTGCATCCGTTCCCAGCAAACCAACCGCGGTGGTTGTGCCACATGAAATAAAGTCACTGAGCATTATTTCCGGTGTCATTGACGCGAAACCATTTTTTCCGCCCGCACCGATCAGGTGTGTGTGCTGGTCAATAAAACCCGGTGTCATGATTTTGCCTTTGCAGTCGATGATTCTTGCAATCGATGCCGGCACCTCCAGGTTTTTCCCAATGGCAATTACCTTTCCTGCCGCGGTGAGTACATCAGAATCTCCTGCGAAATCAGGCTGGTATAGTTTTGTATTTTTAAAAAGGGTCAGCATCAAAATAAGAAGTTAATACACAACATCACCACAAGGCCGAGGCAAAGTGGAATGAGGTTTCGTTTTACAATATCCATCGGACTCACTTTTGCGATGCCTGCGATCGCAACAAGAATTCCGGCAATGGGAGAAACAGTTCTGCCCATGGAGGCTGCAAAGGCCATCGGCAGGATGATTTTTACAGCATCATAGGACAAGCTGGCAGCAATTTCGGGTACCAAAGGACCGAAAGCGAAAAAGGCGGCATTTCCACTTCCCATTAAAATAGAAGCCAGAAAAATCATGATGCTCATCACAATTCCAATGCCGGCGCCACCCAATCCGAAGTGCATGCAGGTGCTTGTAAGGCCAGAAATAAAACCGAGTGAAATCAGGCCTTTTGCGAAAATGTCAGCGGCCACAATGAGTAAAATAACGGAAGCGAAATTCTCCGTCATGCCCGACCAAAATGATTCCAAGTCTTTGAGGATTTCCTTTCCGGGTTTTCTGCGGATGAATTCGATGGCAATGGCAAATACAGTTCCGCTCAGCATGGCCACATTGGTGTCGATTTTACAGATGCCTGGTGCAATGCCCATGAAGTCGGAAAAAACCAGCAACATCACCAATGGGATTAAAGGAAGTATGCCATAAATAAGGGGCGACTCCGTCAAGGTCAATCCTGTTTTTTCGAAGGATACTTCTTCTCTTGGAAGGTTTTTGTCCAAGATTTTATTCACTACAAGGAAGGAGACAAACAATATGCTGGCCACAACCGTCACCATTGGAACCTGGTATTGAAAGAAGAATTGGGTGACATCCATTTTCAGGACTGACGAAGCACTCATCGCAATGGCGGATGCTGGGCCAATTCCGAAAGCAGTGGTGGACATAATCAAGGATGCCGCAGAAAGCCTGCTTACCCCAAGGTTGACCATTATAGGGTACATTGTGGCCATAAGCAGAAGTCCAAGTCCGGCGGCAGAAGTAATGCTGATAAACAGGAATTGCCCAAATGGCATCACCAGTGTGGCCAGCATGTAGGGGTATTTTTTGAAGAATGCCAATGGCACCATGGCAAGTCTGATCAGGGAATTGCTTGCGCCAATCTTGTCCATATAGGCCAAAAACCCGCATATCACCATGATGACCAGTCCGACGCCAGAGTTAATCTCTACCATTGTCTCGGCCACCATTTTGAAAATATCCAAGATGGCAAGTCCGGTTGGCTTTTCAGGTTTCAACGCATTGCCTGAAAGGAACGGTGCGATGAAAAGCATTGACAAACCTGCCAAAAACAGGACTGGAACTGAGGGCAGTTTCTTCACCAGCAGCCATGCAACTGTGGCTATGAAAAAGATTGAAATTACCGGCCCAGCGAATTCCATGTTTTAAAAACTGATTTTAGAATGGATCGCCGTTTGTTTTGGTCCCGGGTGAAAATAGTTTTCCGGGATTTGCACCTGCATGTTGCACAAATCCTCCTGTAAAATCGGGGTTGCGCGTGTAGGATTCATTTGGGTTACCTGAAAGGAGGTAGCTACCAAAACTGGCGATGGTTTTTCCATCTTTATCCTTGAGCAAAATTGTTTCCAAGGTGTTGTTGAGGCTAAGGCCGGTGTTGCCATTTTGTGCAACAAAAATGCTGGCTCCTCCAAAATTCCCGGTAGGCGTTCCGCCTCCAAAAACCACGACACAATTTTTTGCCTGAAGAATGGTCCCGCTTGGAAAAGTAAATCGGGAGGTTCCGTTGGCTTCCGTCGTATCGGCATCCCAAATGCTGTATCCGGAAATATCAGTTGGCGCCTGGCTGTTGTTCAGAATCTCAACAAAAGAATCAAGTTCCTGGCTGTATACGCCGTCCCCGTTTGCATCACCATCCAGTACGGTATTCGATGGGTCGTATAAAACTTCATTAAAAATTAGACCCACTCCCGGCGGACAGCCACCATTGCTTGCATTGCCGGAATCCAGAGGACAAAGGTCATTCGCATCGGGAATGTTGTCGTTGTCCTGGTCCGAATCAATGTCGGAAATCAGGATGGCAAGGTTTGCTGGATAAACTCCTTCTACTTTGCCTGGTGCAGAAAACGAGAGCTTGATGGTTTCATCACCTTCTACTTTTCCATCCGTTAAAATCTTAATCCGAATGATAGCCGTATCCTTCCCTGCGGCAATGATCAAACTTGGATCAAGCAATTGAAAATCTTCCCCGACAATTGCTGAACCACTGATTTGAACCTGAATTTGTAGGTCTGCGCTCATTGGACCGTTCAGTTTTGCCCGGATAAGAAAGGTTTTGCCTTCACCAATTCGGTTTCCATTCAAACTATCAGAAGAGATTTCTGCAATTGGAAGGATGTCGTCTGTTTTACAGGATTGAAATCCAAATGCAGCCAGAAATACGATTGCCAGCTGGAGGAATTTCCAGCAATTGGCTTTAATGCGGTTTAGAATCATCAATGCTTCAAAACAAAGACTTGACTCTTTTTGCTTTCTACGACATAAATGAAATACAATCCTTCCGGTGCATTGCCCATTGAAATGTTATTTCCAGCGTGCTCGATATTGAGGATTTCTTGACCGAACAAGTTGCTAATGCGAATTGTTTTTCCTTCAATTTCAGCTGAAATCTGGAATTCACCATTCCCTGGATTCGGGAAAATCAGAGAACTTTTGTCTCTGATATTTCCTGAAATGCCAGTTTGGGTATTGAAAGGAGAACCATTTACATAAGTTCCAGGTGAGAAAAGCTTTCCTGGAGTTACAGATCCGTGTTGAACAAATGCACCGGTAATGTCCGGGTTGCGGGTATAAGATTCATTGGGGTTGTTGGAAAGTGCATTTGAATTGATCGAATCAACCCAGTTTCCAGAACTATCTGCCAAAAATATTTTTTCCCCTGAGTTCCCAAGGCTAAGTCCCAAGGTTCCTAAATCAACCTCTACATGGGCGCCGCCGAAAGAGCCGATTGCAGTTCCGCCTCCAAAAACAACCAAGGCTCCACCAGGAGGTAAAATCAGGTCATAACCCATTGTATGGCGAAGTGTTTTTAATCCTGTGATGGTGTCATGGTCGTAAATGCGGTAACGACTCACATCAAGATCTGCGCTGGAAGTATTTACAAATTCAATAAATTCATCCTGAACCTGGTCATAAAAACCGTCTCCATTCGCATCTCCTTCAAGACCTGTATTCGACGGATCGTAGAGAACTTCATTGATAATCAGTTGTGCATTTGCACTTGTGAAACACAGATAGCAGACTGTAAGGAGTAGAAGTTTTCTAAACACGGTGATTATTTTTAATAATGACTTGCAATTTATTCCGAGAAGGCGAAACCAATTTGTAGTTTTGGGCAAGACCAATTTTTGTTTTCGTTCAATTCTAATACAATTGGCCTTCATTGTCCAAATGGCAATCGAGTTTTCTTTCACTGTTTCCTAATTGACATGTTTTCTTTTGCAATCGAGCTAATTCAGGAAAAGCTTTCACAGCGGCAGTCTGCAGGGAAAGGCGGGCTTTACATTGACCTTTATGAGTCGATTCGAAGCCTAATTGAAGATTCTATGCTGCCTGATGGATACCTTTTGCCTCCAAGCCGGATTTTGGCAGAAAGGCTTGGTTTTTCGAGAAGCACAATTGTAAAAACATACGCACTACTGGTTCAAAATCAGTTTATCGACAGTCGTCAAGGTTCTGGAAATCGGGTTGCCGGTCGGCAAATTGAGGATGTGAATGACAACAGCAGTTCAAAGCAATTTCCGCCGATTTCGGCTTCGGGAAAATCCTTTTTGGAAAACTCCGGCAGCCTTTTGCCTTCTTCCACCAATGCGCTGGCATTTACTCCAGGATTACCACCGGTGGATATTTTTCCAATCGGGCAATGGCAAAAACTAACCAATGATTATTGGCGGACCATTCGTTCGGCCGATCTTAATTATTCCATCTCCTCCGGAATCGATGCCTTGAAGCAATCTCTTTGCAATTATCTTCGTCTTAGCCGAAGAATTGTTTGTAATCCCGAGCAGATTGTGGTGGTGTCGGGATCCCTTCAATCGCTATACCTATTGGGCTCGGTTGTGGTAGAAAAAGGTGATTCTGTGGTCCTTGAAAACCCAACCTTTCCCAATGTTGCCTCCATTTTTAGAAGTCTTCAGGCGAAAATTTTGCCTGTTGAAGGAAATGGGAATGGCATGGATGTAGATTCTTTGGAAGCATATTCGGGGCGAGGAGTGAAAATTATTCACTGCACGCCTTCCAACCACTACCCAATTGGAGGAAAAATGAGTTTGGAAAACCGCTTAAAACTGATTCGCTGGGCGGATGAGAATGCAGCTTTCATCATCGAGAATGATTATGAGCACGAAATCAACAATTGGCAGGATCATACAGATTCTATTTTTAGCTTAGATAAAAGCCAACGAACCGTTTTTCTGGGAACCTTCAACAGAATCCTTCACCCGTCTATTCGACTTGGTTATATGATTTTGCCTCCGGCCTTGATTCCCGCAGTGAAGGCTTTGCAAATGCATTCACATCGATTTGTGCCTCAGGCGCTTCAGGTGGTGATGGCTGGATTCATCGACCGCAATTATATTTTTAAACATGTTCGGAATGTGGTTGAAGAGGCAGTGGAGCGCCGAAAACTATTTGTGGATAATTTTCAAAAACAATTCAGTGCTTCCGATTTTGTAATCAAGCCTGCCTCTTCTGCGGGTTTTCATCTGATTGTAGATATTCCTTCTGATGGAATTACGGACAATCAAATGGTGGATTCCCTTAGTCAGCGGAACATTGCTACCCATTCTCTTAGTCGTTGCTATATCAGCGGCGTTCCGCGGCAGGGCCTCATCATTGGGTATTCATGTGTTGGCAAAACTTCTATGCTGCAGAACATCCAAAGGATGGCCGGCGTTTTGGCTTATTGATACGCCATTTTATTGGCTCTGTCTGAGTTGGAATTTGTTTCCTCAACTGTGTATAAACAAAAGAGGCTGCCCGATTGGACAGCCCCTTTTTTATTTAAATGAATTCAGATTAACGAATCACCATTTTCTCCATGAAGGAGTTGTGGCGGCTGTTGAATTTCACTGTATAAACGCCGCTTGGCAAACGGAAGTCGAATTCTTTCTCATTCAACTTGTTGCCTGAAAGGTTCATGCTGCTAGTAAATACTACCTTTCCAACCATGTCAATCACTGTAACCGTAGCATCCTGATCGGATACGCCGCTCACAGCAAGTGTTACCCTGTTCCCATTGCTTGGATTCGGATGGATTCCGAAGAATTGACCTTGAGCCAAGCCTTTCACACCTGTAATGGCAACTGGATTGAACACTAGTTCAAAACGATCGCTCATGGTCATGGTTGAAGCGTTTACTTCAAAACTGATTTCAGCATTCTCAACTACGCTTTCAATGGTATTGAAGAATTTGTCTCTCAAATAAACCTCAACGCCTGAATCAAATGTACTCAAATCGTTGAAGCTGAATGAGTAGATTCCGCTGCTGCCCATGAAATTGGTGGTGATCGGAACGATCTTCTGCTCATTGAGTGCGCCCATTGAGTTTACCATCAATTGCGTATTGGCAACAGGGAAACTGAATGAGAAATTCTGACTCGCAAGGTTGGAGAAATCAAGCATTGGATCGAATCCGTCCGTTGCCTCTTCCATAAAACGAACCACGCCAGAATAGTAGTAAGATCCGTTCAACTCAGGCTTGTTTAGGTTGATTTTTAACTTGCTCGTTGTGCTTGTGCTGGTTCTCAGGTAAGCACCACTACTTGCAGTTTTAGCACTTTCTTTTACAAGCAAGCTACCAGTAGTTCCGGTGGCAAGACGAACAAAGAAGCCCTGACTTGATGGAATCACACTTGGATTTGCTGGCGCAGGACTTGCTCCTGTCCAACCCAAACCAGTCACATAAGAACCATATCCAAGTACACCATTGTACCTCCAGAATCCAGCCTGTAAATTGCCTGGAATGGTCCAGCCTGAAGCGGCATCCCAGTCGATTGGAGATGGATACGGATTGCCAAGTAGGTTCCAACCCGTTAGGCCAAGATCACAATTGTAAGTAGCCGGAGAACAAACCGTGTTTACTGTGCGGCTAAGACTTGGGAAAGTGAAATCGTTTCTCACCAAGCTTCCCTTGGTGTCAAACTTGTGGAGAGCATTGGAGTAATAATCCACATACACACGATAGCCAGTTCCAGGAGCCATGTTTCCGTTTGCTGGCGCAATCCAACCATTTTTCTGGGCAGTGTCAAGGCGAACATTGTTCTGAGGCTCATTGTAAGCAAATACTGTGTTCCTTTCTGGCTGGGTAACAGGAAGAATATCTCCACCCTGAGTTCCAAATCCTGAAGAAAGTCCACTTACTTTAAAGTCATCCGAAAGTTCTGTAAAGTTATTTCCGCTGAAAGGCGTACTCATCATGTACCAGCTTCCCGCGGCACTTGCTGCATTTGGAAGCCAGCGTTCCATGGTTATTACTCCAGAAGTAATGTTGGCAGTAGTTGGAATTGCTGCGATTCTGGCAGTTCCTGCTGCAGATGATGCAAGAACAAAGTTTCCGCTGTTGGTCAACTTACTGTTGGCAAGGAAGGTGGCAGTACCAGTCGGCTCGATGCTCAGTGTTGCGCCCGGGCTGATTACCACACCCGATGCAGAAGTGTTGGCAAAATCAACATTCGTTAAGCGAACAGTTCCTGAAATCGTTTGAAGACCAGTTCCGGTTAAAGCAACTTTACCATTTCCGCCGAAATAAGGGCCAGTATTTCCTGTTAAATCACCCCTCACATTAAGCTGAAAACCTGAGGCGATTTGAGGTTGTGCCCCATTTGCCAAGGTTAAGCTGGCGCAAACCGGTGTGCCATTGTTCAGATTCGGTTGATTTGGAGTTCCTCCTGGAATTACAACAGAGGTTCTGTTTGAAGGAGCACCATTGTTTGGTGTCCAGTTGTTGCCATCATTCCAATCTGAACTTGCAGAACCATTCCAAGTGACAAAGCAAGGATCTGGAGCTTCGATTGTAAGGCTGTCAAGTCCAGAAGTTAAAGCGGTACAACCTGTAATGGTATTGGTCAAAGAGGTAATCAAATATTTCTTCCACTCTTTTGAAGTTGGAGAATAACTGGTAGTGTATGGATTGGAATGCAAGCCCTGGCTTGTCAATGCCCCATTTACCAGTGCTGTAGCAGCAGCTTCCGAAACGGTTGAAACGCCTGTTGAATAACCCATGCTCCAGGAACTTGCATTTGTCACATCAAAATTGATGTTTACTGTTTGATTCAAACAAACGAAGTCATTGGCATCAATTTTAACTGAAGGCCTTGGGTTTACATACAAGTTAACTGCGTTGCCACTGCTTGGGTTAAGACTGCAATTTGGACTTGAACTGGTGATGGTGATGTTGGTAATTTCAAGACTTTGACCATCGTTTGCAAGCAAGGCCTGAATTGGAAATGAGGTGCTAGTTCCGGCGGCCGTACCACCGAAACCGGGTGTCTGAGCCACACCGCCTATGCTGTAATCGAATGAAAAAAGACTGTTGCTCAACAGACCGCTTAGATTAATCGTCGAAAATTGCCCATCGCATGAATTTCCAGTCTGGGTAACTGACGTTATTGTTGGATTTGGATTCACAGACAGTGAAACACTGTTGCCGGTTGAAAAACTATTTGAGCAAGATGGTGTTGCATCTGTTCTGGTTAGGCTAGTGATGGCAAGAACCTGTCCATTGTTGGCAGTTGTAAGTGCTACTGGTGAATTGAAACTTGCTTCTCCTGATGAATTAGAAACCAGACCGGTAAATGGGGCCTGTGCTATTCCATTCACAGTGAAGGTCACCGTAAATGTGGCTGATGGAAGCAAACCTGTTAGTTCAAATGTAGCAATGTTTCCACTGCACACGGTTGCTTGAGTAATTGCACCAAGGCTTGGTGCCGGTGAAAGTGTTACGGTTTCGGTTGCGGTGTTGCTACATCCGTTTGCATCTGTTCCTGTTACAGTGAATGTGGTAGTTCCGGATGGTGTGAAAGCAACATTGTTTGTTACTCCGTTATCCCATGTATAAGAAACTGCGCCGCTTCCGTTCAAAGTAACCTGGCTTCCGGTACAAATGGTATTCGCAGAAGCAGAACTACCTACTGTTGGAAGGCTGCTTACAACAACGCTTGCAGTTGAAATTGAAACGCAACCGTTAGCATCTGTGATGGTCACGGTGTAGTCACTGCTTCCTGCAACCAGGCCGGTGGAAACACTTGGATTTTGAACTGTGGCAGAGGCTGTGAAAGTTCCATTGCCTGTCCATGCGTAAGTTGGGGAACTCATCGATGCATTTGGACTTACCGTCAAATTAAGTGTACCATTTAAGCAAACCGGGGAATTTGTTCCAACTGTTGGGTTAACAAAAGCTGTGAAATTTCCGGCATCAGCCCCAATGTCGTTTGGTGTTAAACTTGATCTTGTTTGACCATCAAAATCGTCGGTTAATCCACCGATTGCAACTCCGTTTCCTTCTACTTGGGTTACAGCAGGTGAAACCTGAATATGTAAATCAACTGTAGCCGCGGTGCCGGTAGGCGCCTGAAGTTTTGGATCGCAACTTACACTCGAGCCATCTTGTCCGGTTGCGGTACGGATGGAAACGAGGTCATCACGGTCAATGCCATTGTAAAGAACCAAAAATCCATTTGATCCGTTTGCGAGATACAGATTGTTGTTGTTTGTAAGGCCAGTAGGGTTGGCAATGGTTCCTCCAATCTGGGCAGCATAATGCTTTCCTGTGACTCCACCATTTCTTGCATTAAACCAGATGTTGTTCTGAAAGGCCCTTGTATTTATCGTTCCAGTTGAAGCAAAAGCAGCAGTATTGGAGGTTGTTCCGCTTACAGATGTTCCACCTATGTACACTGTATTGTGGTAATGTGCTATGGTTCCTGAGCTGGAATTTAACATACCGAAAATGGCATAACCGGTAGAAATTCCAGTTCCGGCTGCATCTACACCAAGGCGCACCATGTTGTTTTGTACTGCTACCGGGAAAGCGCCAGTAAGAACTCTGATTCCGTACATGGCGGCAGTCGTAGAGCTTGTTGCTAGGCTGAAACTGTGTACAAAATTCTTTTCAATCAGGTTGGTTCCAGTTGTAGGACCTGTATAGTAAATTCCTTGAACAACAGCAGCTGCACTTGCGTCTGTATTGCTCAAACTGTGGATGGTATTTCCGGAAATGGTTTGGCCTGCAGTAGTGGAAGCCTGCCAGATTCCGATGTTACCGGTAAGTCCTGCAGATGCAGAGATGTTGTTGCGGATTGTATTTCCAGAAATTGTATTGGCCCCTCCATCTGTACGAATCGAAATCATGCGGCCAGTTCCGGAATTCATGTTGGAAATGGTGTTGCTGATGATAATATTGCTTAAAGTTGAGCTAGCCAAATAAATGCCCCAGGTGTCGCCCGTTGTATTGTTTTGAATGGAATTGGCCGTGCTTGCACTTCCTATGTTGTTGTTGGAAATGGTGTAAGTGCTGGCTGCTCCAGTTGCATAAATTCCTGCAACAGCAATGGTGGCTGCGCCAGAAGTACTTGCGCTGAGTGATCCAATTGAGTTGTTGGAAATTGTCATGCTACCAGGCGTTCCTACACCGGCAATAATGCCACTCAATCTTGGGGCAGTTGAACTTGTAGTTTGGGTGAGGCTTACGCTACCAGTTCCTGTTGCACTTCCAAGAAAGTTACCAAGTATGTCAATTGCACCTGTTACTGCAGAAATAAGGGACTGGTTTGCAGAGGTACTGGAACTGCTGATGCTGATGTTCTTAATTGTATTTCCTTGAATGCTGGTTGCTACGCTTGTTCCTACTTGGGCAAAAATACCGCGAAGTACAATGTTGCCGGTTCCATTGTCAGCCAAACTCATGGCAGAACCACCACAACTTGCGGCACTGCCGCCGATAAAGTTGCTTGAAATTACAAGTCCGCTTACTGTTGAAGCGGTTGTAGGACTAATGCCGATACCGGCCCAGTTGCGGTCTGTACCGGAAGTAAGTGTGCGGGCAGCGGTTTCGTAAATGCTGTTGCCGGAAATGGTCCAGTTGGTGGTATTGTCAGAAATGTAAATTCCATAACTGTTTCCGGTAGCATTGAAGAAATCGTAAATATTATTGTTCGATATTGTGTTGTTGTCGTTGGGAAAGCCGGCCGATCCAACAGAACTGATGCCTACATTTGGCAGGTTACCAGTGCTGCTATTGAAAACATCACAATTTGTTATGGTATTGCTGTGGTTTCCTGAAGTTGAACTGGTGCTGAAAGTTACACATCCGGAGGCAGCCCCGATGTTTGAACTCCTGAGTTTGCAATAGCGAACGATGTTGTTCTGGGCACCGTTGATGAAGGTAATGGCTGTTGAACCAGCCAGGGTGTTGTCGGTATTTTCTACGGTTAGATTCTGGGTAGTTCCGGTTCCACCAGCGCGGCCATCAAGTCTCCAGTAAGTTCCTGCGTTGATGTTGATAATGCCATTTCCGTTTTTAGACCCACTGATGCTGAGGTTGCTGGCTCCAGATGCCGGACGGATGGTGATGGTATTGGCAGCACTCATACCGCTAATGGCTCCAAGAACCAATGGAAAAGATTCACTTGTACTTACATATCCGCTATTCAACTGAAAAATTGTTGCTTGGGTAACAGGGCATCCGCTTATGTCATTCAAAGCATCTGTTAGGTTGTTGTAAATACTGCCATCTGTGCGGGTTAGGCTTGGGTCGATTTGTACTGTGGCCAAAAAAGTTGGGCAACCGTTTGTGCTTTTGGTTGCAATGAGCGGTGATGTTGTATTGTAGATCGGACCACCAACACAACTCGTTGCATTATAGGAATACACATAAAAGTCATAACTGGTGCTGATGGAAAGACCGGTTGCTGTAAAGCTGGTGGCCGCTCCGGCGTACACAACTGTACCTGCGCCAAGGGCAGTGCCGGCTGTATAAACTGTTAAATTGCTCGGATTACTTGGGCTTCCGCCGTTTGGATAGCGAACCACAAGATATCCATCTGCGCCACCTGAGGCTGCGGTAAATGAACCTGAAATTTGTCCTGTTCCTGCGCTTGGGAAGCTTAGGCTAGTCGCCTGGGTTGCCGGTGCTACACAAGCTGCAAATCCGGCAGTTGTGCTGATGTCGTCAATGGCAATTCCCTGAGAATTGGTTGTGCTCAATGTGAAATTCCAGCGAATGTAAATGTTGCCGTTGTTTGGAATGGAAAGTCCTGTTATGCTCGCCGTTTTATTAACAACCGTTTGGGTGGGGGCTTTAAAAGTATATTTGGCAGTACCTGTTGGTAAATCAGTGGTCAATACATTTGCTGCAGAAACCGCAGTCCAGCTGTTGCCATCAGTGGAATAGTAAAAATCAACAGATGCTGCGGTGGTGTTAATCCGGTAGCGTTCTGCCTTGTAGCTGATGCTTAAGGAATTGATGGTTGCGGTATTGGTGTTTTTATAGTTCACCATCAAACTCATTGGGCTGGCATAAGAAGCGCCACCCTGAAAACCAACTGCGCGGTCAGTAGTTGTGGTAGAATCGCGATAATTATAGGCGCGGCCAGTGGCATTTCCTGCGTTTGTTGCAAGACCTACTACCCCCTGGTTCTGGGCATTCGACCAGGTTGGCGTTACTGCATTGGTGAATAGAAGGGTGGCCGCATTGGCAATACCAGTAGAAGTTGTAGCTGCTGATAATGTAAATTGTGTTCCACTGGTTACTGTAATGGTGGTGCCGACCGGAATATTGGTTCCTGAAACGCCCATTCCATTCAACAAAGTAGCTGTAGATGCTACAGTCACTGTTGAAGCGCCACCCGCAGTAGCAGCCGTGGCTGCCAATGTAAATGAGCCTGTCACTTTCCAGTTGCTGGGAAGAGTGGTAGTGGTGTTCATGGCATCAAAATTCTCCGTTACCGGAGTGGTACTGGAAATTGAAACCTGTCCGAATGTGGTTTGCCAGCAAAAAAATAATAGTCCGATGGCCAGACCAAATCGATTAAGCATTTGGCCTTGCTTCTTTGGTAATTGTGTTAACATATAGTTCATTAAAATTTGAAGTGAACAATTCGAATTTACATTTTATGCAAATCTATTTCGCCTATGCCACCTCAGGTCAAACCAGTTTGCAATACAAGTGCATACCAATTTTCTGAAATTGGTATATCAGGGGCTCTCCTGTACTAAATGCTTCAGTTCTTAAAATAAGAAATTAATAAGAACCTTTCCTCAGGGCTTCCTCAACTCCTCAATTGCCTTTTCAATGACGGAATCCTTTCCGTTTGCAACATCGGCCAAATTCAGAATCGCCAGAACATCTGGAGGAACTCCGTTTTCCCAATTATTGCCGTTCAGGTCGAGGGTTTGTGTAACCGAAAATCTGTAGGTCCAGCCATTCGGCAATTGACCTCCGTTTGGCATCCCGAGTCCTCCACCGGTGGTGTCTCCAACAAGAATTACATTGTCCAAGGCTTTGGATGCCAGACTTGTATAGGAACCCGCAGAATATGTGCCTCTGTCCGTCAGAATGGCGACTTTATTTTTATATCGAATGCCAGATGCGGGCTCCAGATAGGAATCAAGTCCTTCCGAAAATTCTTCTGCACCGGGTCCGGATTTATCCTTGGTTTTGAAAATTTTCGTTTTGCTTTCCACAAAGCGGTTCATGATTTTGTAAATGTCTGGAGCTGCTCCACCACCGTTGCTGCGCAGATCCAGAATCAATCCCAGTGTGTTTTTATATTTCTCCAGCATGTAATCCATCTGATCAGAATCCACTGTTCCTGTAAATGCGCTGAACTGAATGTAGCCGATGCGGTTGCTGTCGATAAAACTATGCACGAATGGGCCTGTGACAAAATAGGGTTTCGACAAATAATGTTCCTCTATCAATCTCTGGTCAATGTTTTTCGGTCCCAATAAATGCACCGGATAAATGGAAATGTTGAAGGGTGAAATCAGATTCACATGGCCATCGCGCAATTCATTCAGCATCGAGGCCATCACATTGAATAAGGAATCCTTTGAGATGCCATCGTTGACTTTCGGACTGTATTTATTGTAAACCGCTTGCCAGTCGACGCCCTTGTATTTCATGAATGCATATTTGTTGTTGCACTCCTTCCAGAGGTACTCGAAGTTTGTTCTCGGATTCTCAGAAGCAATTTCTTCTTTGAAAAGGATTTTCTGACAGGAAAGGCAGAAAGGAATGAGCAAAAGTCCAAGGATTGCTTTTTTCATTTCTTTTCTCTTTTAGGAATTTGAAATAAGAATGAAACCTGAAATGCGTGATGCGCCATTTCCAGGCGATTGAATTTTTCTCCGCTTTGAAAGGCATCCCAGTTCCAGCTGTATCGAATGGCGTTGCCATTGGAAAGGAAAATTGAATACTCCAGGGCCGTATTGAGTCGATAGCCGGAGAAAGTGTTGAACTGGTAGTTGTATACAATGTTGGGTTTGTCGGTGATATTCGCCTGGTTGCTGTAAATGTATCCATTGCGAAAACTATTGTTCATCACCGCGGCATTGAGCTGGAATGAAAGGGTTCTCCTTCTGGGAACCCTTCGGTATTTAAAAAGGAAAAGAAATTTCCCTGATTTTTCGTTAAGCCGGGAAACATCACGGCTGGCTTTCGCACTGAGAAATAAGGTATTGAAAATTTCAAGGCCCCCGGCATTATTTTGTAGGGATGGATTGATTCGAAGATTGCCTCCGATGTCCAACATACCACCAAGTCTAAGGTCTGTTTTTTTCCAACTTGCGAGATACCAAAGCCTTGAATACTGCAGATAAATGGTGCTTACGGTGGAAGGTGTTTTTACTTTTTCTAGTTCGGGTTTGAATGTTCCTGACTGATATTTCAGACTCAGTCTTCGCTCCATTTTGCCTTCGTCTTTTGCCCAGGCAAGGCAATATTGCATCGGACTTCCCTCGTAAAAAAGTGGCGAGGTTGCGAAATCCCTGAAAACCGAACTCGTTCTTGCGATTCCGAATTGAAGACTTCTTAACGGGGAATTTAGCACTGGTACTTTTTGAGTGGAATCACTCGTCAAGTCATTCGCCTGGACAGCGTAATAAAAAAAACTGCCAAGGATAAAAATGAAGGTTCTTTTAAAATTCATTCAGCGAACTGGTCTTATTTCACAATGTCTTGGATCGAACTAAAGGGCAAATAAATTTTCTGTTCACCCATAGAAAATGGGCCGATTTCGTAAGGCTGAAAATTGAAACAAATACCCTTGCCAGTGAGGAAGAAATTTTCATTTGGAATAATTTCATCTACCAGCAAAACATCCAGCAGATTGTTGGTTTGGTATTTCTTTTTGGCAGCAGCGGTAAGGGCTGCTTTTAATTTGTCCTGGCTATTCGCCTTTAAAACATCTTCCAATCGGATTCGTTTTTTGGCATTTAGGTCGAAGCTGACGCATTTTGAAAAAAGCATGCCATGCGCGCCACCGGTGTAATTGTATTGGGAAAAGGAAAGACTCAGTAAATTACTTCTGTTGTAAAGTACCTCCACACCAAAAGCCAGTTCGTAGTTGAGAAAAGACTCAAGTTCAGAATCTCCTATCAAGGTTTTTACTTCTGTCTGATAATCCAATGCAAATTGATTTCCTGCTTTTTTGAAAGCGAGGCCTGGTTTGTCGCGGCAAAGTCGCGCAAGGGAATCTCCATGCACTTCACTCAGCATGGCATTCAGCAGCCAGGGTTCTTTCGGACAGAGAAAATTGTATGAAAAATGTGCGAATGGAGTTTCTGATGAATACCTCGCTCGGATGGTGCTATCGCCTGAAATTGGATCAAAAGCAATGCTGCCTTCCGGAAAAGCGATTTGCAGTGAGAAATCCTGCTTTTTTCCATTTGGGCTGGTGTATTGGCCTTCGAATTTCCCGGATTGGAATTTCCCGGAGAACTTTCCTTCATTTCCTTCCGGCACTTCTGATTCTAACAATTCAATCCTGTCTAAAGAATCTGAGCCAAGCGAAAAAATCGAAATCGGTACCTGGTCTGAATCGAAGGAATAGCAGCCATTAAAAATTGCCTTGCCATCCGGACCGTTTTCCCTTAGCAAATCCATCGATACGGATCGCTTGCCGATGGTGCCTGTCAGGTGGACATAAAAGTGGTTTCCACTGGGAGTTGAATCCGTTTTTATGAGGGAGGAATCACCACCTTCCTGCATTGTTGATTTGTTGCAGGAAGCCAATAGAATAACTGGGATTAAACAGGCAATCAGCCGTTTAAAAAGAAAATGCGTTTGATGTATTAGCTCAGGCTTGACCAGCATCTTTGGAATAATGAATTGTGGATGGGTCAAATCCAAGCAAAATAATGTCATCGGTTTGTTCGTGTGTGCCTTGCCACTTACGAAGATTTAAATCGAGTTCAATTTCCTTATTGATGTCGTTGCTCAGATGCAATTTGCTTATGTATTCCAGCAGCCCTTTTCGACTTAATTTTTTAGAGAATGATCCGCCAAATTGGTCTGTTACGCCATCCGAAAAGAAGTAAAAGTAATCTCCCGGCTCATAAGGAAATTCCATGAAGGTTATTTCCTCAGAATTCTGAATGCGGGAACCAATGCTTTGACCTCGGAATGAAAGATACTCAGCTGATTTTTGTTTTGCCCGATAGTGGATAAATGCCATCCGCATGCCTGAAATCCGAATCATTGATTCTTCAGGGTTTATTCTGGCAATTACGACATCTAAACCATCTGGTACATTGTGTTCAGAACCCAGACGGGAAAGATTACGCAGAATGTTGTTGTTGAGATCCAAGAGGATTTCCCTGAGTTTTCGGGTTTTTCTGCAGCCTCGGTTGATGATGCCGTGGCTTAAAACTGAAAGAAGCGCTGCCGGAACGCCATGCCCTGTGCAATCGCCAATTGCAACAATCAAATCCTTTTGATTTTTTCTTCTGGAAATCACAGAAAAATCGCCGCTGATGGTATTTCTAGGACGATTGATAAAAAGGCAATCCTCGAAAATCCGGTGAAAGTCCTTTCGCTGTGGCAGGATGCTTTTCTGAATATTTTCCGCAAAAAGGATGGAATCCGTTAGCTCTTTTAAAGAATCAATTACTTTTTCCAGTTCATCAGGTGAAATGGGTTTCGTAACGAAACCTTTCATGTTGGTTTCAATCGCCCGCCGGAAATTGGCGTCTTCTGTATTGCCAGTTACATACAAAACTGGAACCGCCCGGATTTCCTGAATTTTTTTGATTGTATCGATGCCATCGAGAGAATCTTCAAGGCGAACATCCATCAGAATCAAATCTGCATGGTGGTCGCGGAAGAAATCAATGGCTTCCTGCCCGCTTGTGCAACAGGCAATTACCTCGTGTCCAAGATCTTCCACATAGTGCTTGTGCAGCTCCTGAATGATCAGGTCGTCTTCTACAATCACTATTTTCTTTTTCATTGTTAAAATACGAACGCTACGCAAACATAAGCCATAAATGCAAGACCTGTGAGCCAACAAAGAAAATAAAAGTTTAAGTTCTAATTTCTTAAAAATAGAGTGCAAAACAGAGGATTTAATACAGGAGATTTTTACCGTTTATAATGCGTATGCGATAATTTTTACGCCTTTTTATTCAAGATTCCTTAGATTTGGATTTGTCGTCCAATCCTGCTGATTCCAACAAAATCATTAGGATTCGGGTTGATGATTTTGAATTTCATCTCTGAAAAAAAATTTCCATTAAAAAAAAAGCAAGAACGGCCCAATGAAATCATCTAACTGATTGATTTTAATCAGGTTTCAAAAGTCGTCCGGCATCATTATTTGTAATGAAAAAAAAGAAGGTTGTTATTGTGGAGGATGAGTTTCTGGTTTCTGAGCTCTACCGGCATTATCTGATTAACCTCGGACATGAAGTGTTGGCAACTTTCGCAAACGGAACCGATGCCATCGCTTTTTTTCGTGAAAATGCTGCTGACCTTGTGCTTATGGATGTGAAATTGGGAAACTCCGAAGATGGAATCGATACGATGAAGAAAATCCATGAGTTCAGGGATGTGCCTGTGGTTTATATCTCCGGAAATACCGAAGACGACAACCTCAAGCGGGCCCTCGATACTGAGTTGATGGCTTTTTTGAGCAAACCCATTGAAATGGACGACCTAGATAACATTCTGGGTTCTTTAAAAGACATCAATTCTTCGATTCTATATGCAGAAAGAATTCAAAGGGCAATCTTTCCTCAAAGGCGTGAAATAGCCAGAATTTTGCCAGATGCAATTTTCATCAACAGACCGAAGCATTTGGTAAACGGTGATTTTTGCTTCATTGAAAAGAATAAAACCAGAAACTGGATTACTGCCGGAATCGGTGATTGTGCCGGTCATGGCGTTCCTGCCGCTTTGCTCTCAGTAATGTCGCATGAAATGCTGCGAAGTCTGGCACGAAAAAATCTTGAACCACAGGAAATTATCAGGCAATTGAACCGCAATATTGTGCGGAATCTTGCCCGTGTGGATCGCAGCCATAAACTCAGAGATTACCTCGATATTCTGGTTTTCAGAATCGAAGTTGAGGTGCAGAAAATTACAATTGCAGACATCCGCATTCCTTTTGTTCGGTATGTGGCTGCCACCGATGAACTCGAATGGCATCAATACGAAGGACCCAGAATTGGCGGAGGATTTTTTCTTCCCGGCCAGGTAGCTCTGAGGTCGTTTCAGTATAAGGAAGGGGATTTTTTCTTTTTCTTTACAGATGGCGTTCAGGAATTGCAAGGTGGGGCAAAAGGCTCTAAATTGAAAAAAGAAGGATTGCTGCAGGCGATTCGTAGAATCATCGACCAAGATCAATCTGCAAGAGATATTGAATTTGATATGTTCCTTCGGAAATGGCAAGGCGGTGCGGTGGCTTCCGACGACATGATTCTGCTGGGATTTTCTCCATTCAATATCCAAAAACAAAACAAGCTTTAAGATGTACGGACTGGTAAACAAAGCCATGCAGGAACTTGTCCTGAGAAATCGTGGGGAGGAAATGTGGAACAGGATCCGTACAAAAGCGGGGCTCGAGGATGAGGAAATAATTGGGCTGAAAAGCTATCCGGATTCATTGACCTATGATTTGGTCCGGATTGGTTCGGAAGAATTGGGTGTAAAACCAGAAGAACTACTTGAATTTTTTGGAGAACATTGGATCACCCATACGGCTTCCAGCGGCTACGAAAATGTATTGGATTTAGGTGGAAATAATCTTACTGATTTTCTTCACAATCTGAATGTAATTCACATGAAGATTACCCATTTGATGCCTTCAATGGTGCCTCCTGCTTTTAAGGTAAAAAATGAAAGTGCCAAACGAATCGAACTTTTGTATTTTAGCGATAGACCGGGTCTTCAGCCCATGGTTGTTGGAATTCTCCGCGGACTCGGAAGGCGGTTTGATTTGGATGTAAAAATTAAAAACTTGGGAGTGGATGTTGATTTCCCAACAGGCATTTTATTTGAGTTAACCTGGTAAGATGACTAGTCCCTCAATCCCAAAAAATGAAAAGGAAAGGCTGGGTGCCCTTCATGCACTTGGAATTCTGGATACAGCGCCTGAGGATGATTTGGATGGAATAACCCGACTTGCGGCCTCCATTTGTGGTGTTCCGGAAAGTTTAATCAGCATTGTGGATGCAAACAGACAGTGGTTTAAGTCAAAGATTTTGATGCAAGCCTGCGAAACTTCCCGCGACATTTCATTTTGTGGCCATGCCATCAACAACGAAGAAGATGATGTTTTTGTGGTTGAAGGCGCACACAAGGATCCGAGGTTTAGCGACAATCCCCTCGTAACCGCAAAAGATGGAATCGGTTTTTATGCAGGTGCGCCCATCCGGGATGAAAATGGTTTTGCACTTGGCACTTTGTGTGTAATTGATTTCAAGCCTCACAACCTTAGCGAAACACAATTACAGGGCCTTCGAACCTTGGCCAAAAATGCATCTGGCCTTCTTCAGATGA
>CANETC010000012.1 GCA_947441055.1 Cytophagaceae bacterium
TATTGATGGCATCCGCAATGTTGTAGACAATGTCCATTGCATGAGAAGCGGCAGCCGGATCAGCAACAAGCTGAATTCCGAAAAGCCCTCCTGGAGTACCTAGGATGTAACCCAATGGATAAATTGCCCAACCAACCAATACGAACCAAGCCAAAACTCTCGTAGCCTTCGCTACTTGTGGTCCAGCGGTTTTGGCCAGATCAGCAACTTCACCAAACCAAACAAGATACGCGATATAGAAATAGGCTGCTCCAGAAATTACACCCCACATAACACTGCTGTCACGATCGATGGTTTCTCCGAAATAGCCTGTTACCAACATTACCAATGAAGCAAAAATCAACTTCCACAATAGGGAAATTTTAGCGCCTGCTTTTTTAGTAATGAGATAGAATTCAACGCACATCAAAGGCACAGTAAGAATCCAGTCTACATAACGGAAAAAGGTTGGGGAATCGCCTGTTTCAAGGTTGTAACCTCTCATGTAGTAGTAGTGTACTGCTGCAATAAAAGTAATCAATCCTGATACTAGGACAGATGTTCTCCATTTTTGAGGCGTGTTGTTGAGCTCAAAAAAGAAAAAGACTGATGAGGCCATCATGGCCATCGTTCCGATGAAGAATGTGAATGCAACGTAATTGTCGCTGGCAATCTTAAGGTGTTCCATTTTTTGTTTTTTAATTTTTCCTACTCTTAAGGCTTTTCGGATTCTCCATGTTTTTTTAGTTGATTTCCATCTTCAACTTTGTTTCAACAAATCAATGAAAATATTGTTTAAAAAAGCAAAATAAAATTTCAAAATCAGTTAGAAATACAAAAGAAAATAATTTAAAAACCCTTTTGGACGAACAAAAAAGTCAAAAACCGCAACCTAACATTCATTAGACAAAATTACTTGCGGACACCTTTCGGCGTTTTCCCGAAACATTCAAACCAAGTAACTCGATAATGATAGAATCCGCATTGAATGTAAATTATGATGGGAAAATCACAGAACCTGGCTGAAAAACATCATCCGGAAGATTTAAAAAAGAAAGGGAGGAATCTGGATTTATAAATTGATTTCATTCAGCCCATTTTGACTTTCATGCAAAATGGCCAATACAAATTTCAATTTTCCTTACCATTCAAACACTTCCAAGCCCTTGATGGAAAAACCAGGAACACTTTGAATTGGGATGTCTCCATCCTCAGTATAGTGTCCGGCTAAATGGTATTTTCCATTTTCGAGTAGGAAAATTTCAATGACCCTCTCCGCAGGGAAAACGACCCAGTATTCACCAACACCGGCCTCTTCATACAAGGCGTATTTTACTTTAAGGTCCTGGTTACCTGAATTGGGTGATAGGATTTCAATAATGAAATCCGGACTGCCCAGACATCCCTTTTCGTCAATTTTTGAGGCATCGCAAACCATGAACAAATCCGGTTGAACCACCGTTGTAATTTGCTCATCGTTAAATCCTTTTCGAATGAGGCGCACATCAGACGGTGCGGCAAATAATTTACAAGGAGACTTTTTTATCTGATTCCAAATTATGCCGTGAAGGTTGGAAGAAACCATCTGGTGCTGACTTCCTGGTGCTGGTGACATTTTCACCACCTTGCCCTTGATGAGTTCTACCATCTCCGAAAACTGCCAGGCCAAGTAGTCAGCGTATGTGTAGGATTTAGACAAATCCAGCTCCTCAAAACGGGTGATGGGCATTGGAATGGGAATTTGAATCAAATCAAAGGTAACAGAAAGACCTAAAAAATACGAAAGACATATTGGTCCAATTTTGGTTGGATACGGAATAGAATCTATGCCAGATTGTAATTCCCACAGGCATTGAAATCTTTAAAAGACATACGCTTTTGAACTTCGAATTTTGAACAGATTAAGCCAACCCTACCTGCCTGTACTTCCGTAACCTCCGGCGCCGCGTTGTGTATCGCTGAGGTCTTCCGAGGCCTGCCATTCCACGGTTTCATGCCGGGCAACCACCAGCTGGGCGATTCTTTCGCCGGGCACAATGGCAAAAGGCTCGTCGGATAAGTTCACCAGCAAAACCTTGATTTCGCCCCGGTAATCCGAATCCACAGTGCCGGGGGAATTGAGAACCGTAAGCCCATGTTTAAAGGCCAGACCAGAACGCGGCCTTACCTGAGCCTCATGGCCTTCCGGCAATTCGATAAACAAACCGGTTGGCACCAATTGCCTTTGCAGTGGACCCAACAAAACTTCCTCTGCAATGTTGGCACGAAGGTCCATTCCGGCAGATCCGGCAGTTTGGTAAGACGGCAGTGGAAACGCCGATTCGTTGCGAACTTTTACCTGAATTTTCATCCCTTATGCATTCATAATTTTTTCAATCTCATCGGCATCCACCGGAATTCCAGCCATCAAATCGATGGGTTCTGACTCGGTAACCAGGTAATTGTTTTCCAGACGAATTCCCAGACCTTCCTCCGGAATGTATATGCCAGGCTCGCAGGTAAAGACCATGCCAGCTTCAATAAAACGGTATTTCGAACCGAGATCGTGCACATCCAGACCTAAGTGATGGCTGGTTCCATGCATAAAATATTTGCGGTAAAGTGGTTTTTCAGGATCCTGCTTTTCTACCTCTTCTGCCTTCAGCAAACCAAGTCCGATGAGCTCCCTTTCCATGAGTTTACCCACACGCTTTTCATATTCCAAAAGTGTTGTGCCGGGCCTTAAAAGATTGGATGCCTCCCGCATAATGCGCAGAACTGCATCATATACAGCACGCTGTCTGGCTGAGAATTTCCCATTCACTGGAACACAACGGGTCATGTCGGCATTGTAATTGCCATACTCAGCCCCAACATCCATCAAAATCAGATCGCCATCTTTACAAGCTTGGTCGTTTTCACCATAGTGCAAAATATTGGCATTGGGTCCGGATGCTATGATCGGTCCGTAGGCAAAACCTTTCGAACCACGGCGCAGAAACTGATACGAAAATT
Source organism: Cytophagaceae bacterium (assembly GCA_947441055.1). Classification (GTDB taxonomy): domain Bacteria; phylum Bacteroidota; class Bacteroidia; order Cytophagales; family Flexibacteraceae; genus CAMDMI01. The sequence continues at coordinate 2,974 of CANETC010000012.1, forward strand.
CAGCCTCAATTTCATATTCCAATACGCCAGGTTTTATCATACCAAGTACCGAAAGGAAACCTTCCCGAGTGATGTCAATGGCTTTCGAAATCTGAGCAACTTCTTCTTCTTGCTTGATGGCACGGATGTTTTCCATTACAGGCGCCAATCTTTCAAAATGGTGAAGCGGAAAGCGGTTCATTAAATCCCGAATCAACCTGTCGTTTCGTGTCTGTGTTTCTACCACAGCGCGGGGATGCTCGTTGGTGCTCAGGTACACATGCTCCGCAACATTCAAAAGTGGCTGAAGCAAGGAATGAAATTCAGAATTCCACTTCACCACACGAATGCCCGACATTTCACTTGCCTGGTCTTTGGTGAGTTTATATCCCTCCCAAACGCGAATTAAATCGCTCGTTTCCTTTACAAACAGAATTTCCTTCCATTCCTGTACCGGGGCATCCGGGAAAAGCACAAGGATTGTATCCTCTTGATCTATGCCGCTGAGGTAAAACAAATCGTTGTTCTGGCGAAACGACATATGCCCATCCGCATTGGTGGGAAGAATGTCGTTTGATTCCAGAATTACAATGGAATTGGGCTTGAGCAGTCGGGATAAATTTTTCCGGTTGCGTGCATAAAGGCCGGAGGCAAGGGGTGTGTAACGCATGAAATAAAGCTTAAGACAGGCAAGTTTTTCAATTGCTGCGGGCTTTCAAAATAAAATGTTGATTTGACTGAATACAGGATAAAAAACAAGGGCCTGCTAGCAGGCAAGCCCTCAAAATTTGAATTGGTTTTATTAACCGGAACTTAGCGATTCAACTCCACCCATCCAGAAAGAACGACGCCTCCTTTGGTGCCGGCCTGGTAAAAATAAACCCCGGAACCTACTTTATCATCTGGCCATTCTTTTTTATAACCGGCCCCGAAATCGCTTACTTTTTGTCCCCAGCGGTTGAATATCTGCAGATATTGAATCTCTTTGCTTCCAAAATCAAGGAAACGATTTTCGGGAGCTCCATTACCAAGAACAAGGTTTATGATTCCGGTTGGCAAGGACCGAATGGCCTTACAAACTATCCCATCTCTGGGATCGAGAATATGAATTTCTGCTTTCACCTCCGGGCTGGTACTTTCTGGTATCAAATTCAGGGAGGTGAAGGTTTTGTCCAGCACCTCAGATTTGGAAACCATCCATTCTGCAACCTGCCATGGATTTCTGTCGGATTTTACTTTTACAAGCAATGCCTGGCCCGGAACCGCTACATCTGGTAAAGAATACAAGCTGCATTCAAATGGAACCGTGTAAATAGAATCGCGGATGGTCTTACTCTCACAACCCTGGTTGTTGGTACAGGAAAGACTAAAAACAACCCACTCCTTTTTGTTGGTGCTGGGTGTGCTGATGCTGAACAAACTCGAATCTTTTCCACTGAAAGTAACCGCTTGCGGCGCAGAAATGGGGATCCATTTGTAATTCAAATCCGGCCGGGTATCTCCAATCACGATTGCAGGAACACCCTCGCAAACAGAATCCGGTGAAGTATAGGGACAAAGTAAAGGCTGCACAATGGCCTTAACCTCAATGCGTTGTCCGTTACACCAGCTGGAATTCGGAAATTCCACCCAAAACGAGGTCGTTTGACTTACAGCAAAACGCAAAGTGTCTTTGTTAATCAAAATCGGACTTCCACCACTTGCATTTTCATACCAGGCAATTCCACCCGGATTGGGCATAGGAATCGGCGGCACCACAAGCGTGGCAAGTCCCGGAGAACAAAGTGTATCATTTACAACCGGAATTTCCGGCATTCCAAATCCATTCACCCTCACAATTTGATTGAGGTTGTAAGCTCGTCCACGAGTTGGATGCTCAAACCCAAGTGTGTTTTTGTATCGGTATGGAAAAACACGGTAAAAGAAATTTCCCGCCCCCGTCAATTCTGTGTAGGTAGTTGTTGCTGCTCCTGTATTGTCCAAAAGAGCCGCTACGGTAACTGTTTGGATTCCGCTTCCGAAGGTACTTCCAACCAAATATTCTTTTCCTTGAGTCGGCAAACCAAAATTATCCGTTGTGTTTCTTACCACCATGTAGCCACAGGTCTGGTCAGAAGAAACCGGGTCTGTCATGTTGTTCCAGGTAAGACTGATTGTAAAGTTGTCTAATTCCACCGGACAAATTGTTTGATCTACAAAATCCGGCGCACGCAAATCAATGAGCCATTGGTTGTTGGCAGAACCATTGCCAATGCCTTCAAATGGTGTATCACTTATTTCAAGTTTCCCATTTGATGTGGTCGATTGTATTCCAGAACTAAATCCAGCCAAAGTGCCGCTTAGCATGATCAGGCTTGAAGTCGCCTGAATACCAAACTCATAAAATGTAAATGGCCCATCGGGACAAGGTGGGGTATCACCATTTGCGGTGTTGATATCGGTCCAGTTGGATGAGGTGGAATAACAGGGGGTTCCGATGACAGAACCATTTGGGTCAGCATCATGCCCTATGCCATGAACCATTTTTCCGGATGGATTTACAAGCTGCACAAAATCACCACCTTCGGAAAGAAAAAGTGTGCTGGTACCTCCTCCCTCAAAATAAACCGGATTGCGGCAACAAACCCGAAGAAAGCCATCCGATTTGTCATAATCATATTTAGTTACATCATCGCAATTGCTGTCATCTGTGCCAGTGGCGTGGTCGATGATGATGACAGTGCCGGCGCGAAGGTGGTTCCAAAGTGGGGCGCTTGTTGAAAAGCGTATTTTAGGTTGCCAGCTGCTGGTAGAGGAATTGTTGTCGCCCATGTACCAGCCACGGAGATCTAAATCGTCCTTCACAACCACAAGCTCTGTCCATTCGTCATTCTGGGCAGATGCATTTTTGTATTCATTTACTACAATTTCCTGTGCACTGATTTTGGTAGAAAAAAGGCCAAAGCCCAGACACAGAAATAGAAACAAATTCTTTGCGGAATTCCTCATGGGACAAATGTAGGCTGACATTTCCATTCAGAATTAACTTCCCGACCAGTGAAAGAAATTAATAATTGAATTTTAATCCTCCAGACAAGAAAAACGACCGATTGACCCTTTTCAAAACATTATGATGGCTGTTTGGTTTTAGCTTTGCCGTTTCAAACGAATTACCCGCAGGTTTTTTTATGCTTTTTAAATTCGAACGCTCAGCGCTCTTAATAGTTTTTTTCTTCAGCTATTTTTTAATTCCCCAAAACATTTCCGCTCAAAACCAGAAAGCAACGCTCTCGGGTTATATCAAAGACGCTTCCAATGGTGAAGCGCTGATAGGCGCTGGGATTTTTGTAGAGGAACTGAAGCGGGGCGCAACTTCCAATGTTTATGGTTTTTATTCACTGACCTTGCCAGCAGGAAATTACACTGTGAAATTCCTTTTCCTTGGGTTTGTAACCGAAACACGGTCGGTTTCCCTCCTGGAAAATAAAACCATGAACATCGACCTCAATGAAGAATCCCGGCAAACGGGAGAAGTTGTCATCACAGGTGAACAAAAAGAAATTGAAGCCAATGTGCGCTCCACCCAGATGGGCGTAAATAAACTCGACATTAAAACCATCAGTAAGATTCCGCCATTGCTCGGCGAAGTGGATGTAATTCGCTCAATTCAGTTGCTTCCCGGCGTTTCTACTGCAGGCGAAGGCGCCTCCGGTTTTAATGTGCGTGGTGGCAGCATAGACCAGAACCTCATTTTGCTGGATGAAGCACCAGTGTACAACAGTTCCCACCTTTTTGGATTTTTCTCGGTGTTTAATCCCGATGCAGTAAAAGATGTGAAGTTGATAAAAGGTGGAATTCCAGCCCAATATGGCGGACGAATTTCTTCCCTTTTGGACATCCGCATGAAGGAAGGAAACAACAAGAAGTTTGAGGTGAACGGCGGAATTGGATTGTTGTCTAGTCGTTTTGCCATTGAAGGCCCAATCATCAAAGAAAAAATGTCTTTCATTCTGGCTGGAAGACGCACTTATTTCGACTTGTTTTTTCCGCTTTCCACCAATGCTGGATTGAAGGAAACCATCGCGTATTTCTACGACCTTACTGCCAAAGTAAATTACAAAATCAACGATAAGAATACCGTTTTCGCCTCTGGCTATTTTGGCCGCGACCAATTCGGTTTTGGCTCAGCCTTTGGTTTTGAATGGGGAAATGGAACCACCAGCCTGCGCTGGAACCATGTGTATGGACCGAAATTATTTTCCAACCTCACAGCCTTTTACAGCAGTTATGATTACGCCCTCAACATTGAATCTGCCGCAACAGGAGATGAATTTAAGTGGAGATCCACCATCCAAAACCTGAGCATCAAACCAGAATTTACCTGGTATGCCAACGACAAAAACACGGTAACCTTTGGAGGTCAGGTTTTGCATTACAACTTCCTTCCAAGCCAAACAACCGTGAGCAGCAACGGGGTAAAAGGCGATCCGGTAAGTCTGCCAAGGAAATATGCACTTGAGAATAGCATTTTTATCAGCAATGACCATGAAATCAGCAAAAGACTTAGCCTGACTTATGGTCTTCGCTATTCCAGATTTTTCAACATCGGTCCTGGTACAATGGTCAATCTTGGGGATGCCACACCCGGAGTGAGAAAGCCTTACACCATCGACAGCATAGAATCTGGAAAAATCATCGCCGACTATGGCAATTTTGAACCCCGGTTTTCTGCCAAATACGAAATCAATGATCAAAGCTCGCTCAAAGCCAGCTACAACCGGATGGCCCAGTACATCCACCTGCTCAGCAATACCCAGGCCTCGGTTCCCTTGGATGTTTGGAATCCAAGCAGCAACAACATAAAACCTCAGATTGGCGATCAGGTCGCGATGGGCTATTTCCACAATTTTAACTGGATGGAAAATGACTATGAATTTTCCACGGAGGTGTTTTACAAAACCATGCAAAACCAGATTGATTACATCGATGGTGCAGAATTATTGCGAAACCAAGCTTTGGAAGCAGAACTTTTAAGCGGAGATGGAAGGGCGTATGGCCTCGAATTGTTTCTGAAAAAACGCAAGGGCCGTTTCAACGGATGGATTTCTTATACCCTCAGCCGGTCGGAAAGAAAAGTGGCTGGCATCAACAAAGAAACCTGGTATCCAACGCGTTTCGATAAAGCCCACAATTTGTATCTGGTTGGAAATTATGAATTAAACAAGCGCTGGAGCTTCTCGGCGAACTTTGTTTACAGTTCTGGCGTTCCCGGAACATTCCCCACCAACCGGATTGAATACCAGGGATATATCATTCCCCACAACAGCAACAACCTCCGAAACAATTACCGGATTCCTTCCTACCACAGGCTGGATTTTTCAGCCACATTCGATCCGAAAAAGAACGAAAACCGGAAATGGAAAGGCACCTGGACTTTTGGCATTTACAATGTCTACGCCAGGAAAAACCCGTTTGGCATTTACTTCAGACAAGAACCCCCAACCGTGTCCGACAACCCAGCCGACAGGGTTACCCAAAGCACGAATACACAAGCGGTTCGCTTTTCTGTACTCGGCACAATTGTTCCATCTGCAACCTACAATTTCAGTTTCTGAGCATGAAAACAATATTGAAACTCCCAATCATTTTGCTCGCTTCGCTTTTGCTTTTTTCATGCGAAGAGGTAATCGACATCAAACTTGACCAAGGCGAAAGTCAATTGGCGGTTGATGCACTTTTGGCCGTTGAGAATGGTCCGCAAAAAATCCGCCTCACACTTAGCCGTCCTTATTTTGAGAACAAGACTGCCGACGCAGTTTCTGGGGCAGAGTTAAGTCTTGTGCGAAAGCCGGATGGAAAAGTCTATTCATTCAGTGAAAGCAGTACTTCTCCCGGAGATTACTTCAGCTCGGAGGCTTTGGAAGGAATGCCATTGAATGAATTTGAATTGTCAATCAAATGGAATGGAAATGAATTTCGCGCCGTTTCGATGCTACCAAGAAAGCAGGTAATTGATTCCCTTCGGCAAGGTTATCGCGAGTCGGAATTTGGAAACGATCCTGGCACGTATCTTGATTTATATGCCAATGATTTGCAAACAAATCCTTCCTACAGGTTGCCGGATTTTTTCTGGCTGAGGTATTCTTTGAATGGAGTAAAAAATCTTCGATTAGGCAATATTCTTGTGGGTTCCGATGCTGCTTTCAGACCTGGGGTTGCCGATGGACTTCCTTACATCTATCCGGTTCGAAATTCCATCAACACAAACAAACCTTATTTGCTTGGGGATAGCATTGAAGTGGAATTGTACAGCATTGATGCGGAGAATTTCCGCTTTCTCACTGAAATGCAAACCCAGCTTACGAATACCGGCCTTTTTGCCCAGCCTGCAGCCAATGTAAAAGGAAACATTGTCAATGTAAATCTCGATTCAAAAGTTCAGGCAATCGGTAATTTTGGAGTTTGTCAGCTTTCAAAAGCAGGCATCAAGGTCAAATAAAATCCAGGGTTTCGGAATGTCCGGAATGTCCGAGTTCTGCACTGCTTTTAACAAAAAGCGGGATTTCATTTTTTGTACCTTGCAGTCCTGATGGGTAAAAAAATCCTGCTTTTTGTTTGTGTCATTTTCTTATCAGCCAGTGTGCTGCGTGCGCAATCATTTTCTTTTTCGCCCTTGGAAAATGTTCCACTGAGCAAAAATGGAAATTTCCTGAATAACCCATTCTGCGGTGGATGGAATTCTGGTCAGTTCTGGCCCTGCGATATGGACAATGACGGACAAAATGATTTGCTCGTTTTTGACAAAGCAAGCGGACGAACACTCGTATTCCTTGCTTCCAATATTTCTGGAACACTGCAATGGAAATATGCCCGGGCCTTTGAGGATTTGCTGCCGCCCATTCAATCCTGGCTGGCAACCGCAGATTATAACCGGGATGGAAAATTGGACATTTTCACCAGAGCCCCGGCCGGAATCAAAGTGTATAGAAACGCTTCCGAATTGCAAGGGCAGGCTGCCTTTGTTTTGGAAAATTCAGGACTCACAAGCGAGGGATTCAATGGACAAGTAAACATTCAGGTAAATGCGTACGGCGCTCCGGCATTTACCGACATTGATGGCGACGGAGATCTGGACATTCTCAACTTTGATTTTTCAGGGAACACAGTTGAATACCACCGAAACCGCATTAAAGACAATACCGGCGGCTTCAATGGCTTCAATTTCAAAAAAGATTCCTGCGTTTTCGGGCGCTTTGCCACAAAACCTACCTGCGGTCAATTCAAACTCAATACAAGTTGCGCCGGATTGAAACCCCCAACCGGAGGCGGGCCCGATGACGATAAGAACATTCAACACATTGGTTCCCAACTTTCAGCCATTGATCTGGACAATGACGGCGACAAAGATTTGCTGGTTGGCGACATTGCTTGTCCGATTTTAAGCAAACTCACCAATGGCGGCTCCCCGCAACAAGCCCTGATTACCCAAATCGATACGCTATTTCCTTCCCCAGAGGATTTTGTACGGATTCGGGATTTCCCTTCTGCTTATCGCTTGGATGCAGACTTTGACGGCGACACAGACCTGATTGTGAGCCCGACTTATTTCAACAATTATTCCGATGGTTTCGTGCACAATACCCGGCAGGCGAGCCACTTATACAACAATTTTGCGCCTCAGGGTGCGCCGGTTTTTCAATTTCTTCAACGGGATTTTCTACAGAAAGATGCCATAGATGCAGGAGAGGAAGCAATTCCGGCTTTTGCCGATGCCGACGGAGATGGAGACCAAGATCTTTTCTTAGGTCATCTTGGAAACAATTCGCCCGATGGATTCAGAGCCTCGGTTCATTTTTACAAAAATACCGGCAGCGCAGAAAACCCATCTTTTGAACTTGTTACGGAAGATTATCTAGGACTTTCAAGTCTCAACCTGATCAGAATCCGGCCAGTTTTCGAAGATTTCAACCAGGATGGAAAAACAGATTTCGGCTGGATGGCATCCAAAGGGAGCGGACCGACAGACAGCACCATTTTCAATTTTTTACTCAATCAGGCACAAACCGGACAGGGAATTATTCTTCCGGGACTTGCCTCAAGAATTAAGTTTCCATTTCAGTTCAACACATACGACTCGCCCGTTTTTACAGACACTGATGGCGATGGATTAAAAGACATGTTGCTGGCAAAATTCAATGGGCGTTTACAGCATTGGAAGAATAATGCCGCTTGGCCCAACCAAAGCTACAACCTTACAAATTCCAATTTTGGAAACATTGCCCGGGCACCTTTCTCAAGCGGTCCGGCAATTTCTTTAGCTGATGCAAACCAAGATGGCCAGATGGATCTTCTGGTCGGCGACAATTCCGGAGCACTTAAATTTTATTCAGGCATTCTGCTCCAGAATCCCACTAACTTCACCGCCGATAGCACATTCCTATACAACCCCCTTTTTGGATTAGAAATTCCAGGGTATTGGGGAAGTTTTGTATCACCTTCGATGGCCGATTTAAATGGAGACGGTTTCCCCGAAATGGCAATAGGAACCGCAGGTGGGGGTATTAATTTGCTTGTAAACCGCTTCGGACCCAATTCTACCGACAAAGAAGTAAGGCAAACTTTACCCCGCCTTGCTTATCCCAATCCAGTGGCGGCCGGTGATTTTATCCATTTGGGCCGGATTTCTGGCAGGTATAAAATCTGGAATGCTGTTGGCAAACTCATTCAGGAAGGAGAATCCGGAGCCGATGGAAAAATCCAGCTTTCAAAAAATATTCAGCCTGGTCTATATCAGGCTTTTATTGAAAAAAAATCAGAAAAACATTTCTACCGAATTCAGATATGGAAATAAGCACTGATTACGCACTTACCAAATTCAGTCATGGTGCCGGATGCGGTTGCAAACTCTCTCCGGAAGTTCTGGAAACCATTGTGCAACGGTTTGATGCCGTAAAACACTTTCCGTCCCTTTTGGTAGGAAACGAAGGCAAGGATGATGCAGCCGTTTATCAGATTAATGAAGAACAAGCCATCATCAGCACAACCGATTTCTTTATGCCGATTGTGGACGATGCTTTTGATTTCGGTCGGATTGCTTCGGCCAATGCCATTTCAGATGTGTATGCCATGGGCGGAAAGCCTTTGATGGCCATCGCGATTCTGGGCTGGCCAATTGACAAAATTCCTGCAGAATATGCAGCCAAAGTGCTCGAAGGAAGCCGGGCCATTTGTGCGGAGGCAAGCATTCCCCTTGCTGGCGGCCACAGCATTGATTGTCCGGAGCCAGTTTTTGGATTGGCAGTAACAGGCATTGTTCACCCTTCACGCATCAAGCGAAACGCAGGGGCCGAAGAAGGAAATCTGCTCTACCTTACAAAGCCAATTGGGGTTGGAATTCTTTCCACCGCTCAGAAAAAAGGCCTTTCGAATCCAGCAGCAGAAAAAGCAGCGCTCAACACCATGACGAGGCTAAACCTTTTCGGTGAAAAGCTGGGCAATCGTACTGAGGTAAAAGCACTTACCGATGTAACCGGTTTCGGATTACTCGGACACCTTGGAGAAATTTGTGATGCGGCAAACCTGACCGCAGATCTACATTTTTCCGCAGTTCCTCTTATTCCGGAGGCAAAAGAACTGCTAGAAAAAGGCTGCATTCCCGGTGGAACAAAACGGAATTTGGCGAGTTATGAAAAAGGCATTTTTGGTGGGACCGAAGAACAAAAGCTTTGGCTGGCTGATCCACAAACCAGTGGAGGCTTGTTGATTGCGGTGGATGCAGGTCAGAAAGCCGCATTTGAAGATTTTGCACTTCAATACGGACATGAACTTTCGCCCATCGGGCATTTGAAATCAAGAGAGAATTACCGGATCAACATCCTGTAAGAAAAAATCTTCCTTTTTAGAAATATTGCAATAACGAAAGCTCTTTTTTGATTTTTTACTAACGAGTAAATATACTTGTTGTTGGCAATCGAAATTTTAAAGCGCAAATTGGAAAACAATTGCACCTGCATACCTTTGCAACTCGGAAAGCTGTTTAAGCCACCTGAATTTATATACCATTTTAATCATTAGTTCCAACTAGGTATTTTTTGTTTTTTCCCGCTCCAAATTGGAGCGGGTTTTTTATTGCTAAACCCTCTCTCGAAAAAAAATCCTATGCTATTTTGCAGTAGACTTTTTTTCGCTGGAAGGATGGGTAATTTTTTAATGGGAATTTCTGAGGCAATATTTTCTTCCGGATCTAAGGTTCCAGAATGGAAATCAGTTGCCAAAAACGCATTGATTGCACTGATTATTTTCATCATCACATTTCCAGTATTTGAACCAGATTATGTGATTGGTTTGGATTCTTCTTATTTCTGGGCATTCAATTATCTGTTTATCCATGACTTCGAAAGTCTAAAAACCATTGTTTATCCTTACGGCCCTCTGGCCTTCCTAAAATACGGACTGGTAATCGGTCGGAATTTTGAGTATTCACTCCTATTCTTCTTCTGCATCAAAATATGGTGCACAATGGGCTTTCTTTTTTTGTCGGATTCTTACGGAAAAAGTAAAACAACAAGCGCCCTTCTCCTCACGATGATTGGGCTTTTGAATATCTCAATCATCGATTATTATGTAATTGCTTTGTGTTTTCTCCATGCTTTCCATTATCTAAAAACGGAAAAACCCATTCACATCATCGTAACCGTAATGCTGTCGGTCATTGCCCTCTGCATCAAAACATCCATCGGAATTTCCTGCCTTTCCCTTGCCGGAGCCACTGTTCTGATATCAGCCTTTCGGCATCCGCAGCTCAGTTCCATTGTAAAAGGATTTTTACTTGCTCTGCTGGCATTTGCAGTTTCTGTTTTTTTGATATTTCTGGATGTAGAAACGGCTGGTCAATTTGTTTTTAATTCTTTCCGGTTTGCTGGGAGTTATTCATCAGCGCTATCCATGTTTCCTGAAAACAACTGGATTCTGCTGTCTGTGTTTCTCCTAACCTTGTTCATTCCCATTATTGTTTCCAGGCAAAAAGATGTTCTGGCAGCCTTCGCCCTGTTTCTCTTTCCGCTCTTTGCTTGCTGGAAACACTCCATGTCCAGAGAAGACTTTTTTCACAGCCTGATGCTGATTTTATTCGTTTCCTTCTTCTGGACAATCTTCTACATTCTAGATCAGAAGAGAGCTTCCCTGATTTTGGTTGCAGCCACGATTAATGTGAGCGCTTATCTCCTCAATATGTCGGGTATTCCAGATTACAGGCCTTTCAGCCTGCCCATTTCAGGCGTGGATTTTTTTCAAAAAACCATCCTGAACTTCAATGCATTCAAAGCAGACTTTACGGAACGATCTAAAAAGGCAATCGAACCTAACCGCCTTACTCCTGAAATCCTGACCGCAATCGGAACAAAAACCGTTGATGCTTATCCTTTCGAACTTAGTTACTTTGCTGCAAACCCTGAATTAAACTGGAAACCCCGGCGAACGCTTCAAAGCGGCAGCTTTTCCCAATGGCTGGATAAGATGACTGCCCAAGATTTTGACCGGGAAAATGGACCAGATTTTCTCATATTCCATTATGTGCCGGATCAAGACAATGGGAAATTCGGCTCCATCGATAACCGCTTTTTGCTCAGCGATAATCCGCTTGCAATCCACAATATTTTCAACTTTTACTCGGTATCGCGTATCACAGATAAGTTTATGCTGCTGGCAAAAAACAGTCAGGACAATTTCAAAGAACCCCAACTTTCTCAGCTGTATCAATCAGAATGGAACACCTGGGTACCCCTGAATCAAAACAACCTGGCCCTGCAACGGATCCGGCTGTTTTCATCGCGTAATTTTTCCGGGTCGGTGCTGGGTTTCCTCTTCAAGACAGAGGAATATTTTGTGGATTATAAAACCATAAACGACAAGGAAATCAGCTATCGTATGATTCCGGAAAATGCGAAGGATGGATTATGGATCAATCCTTTGTTTCGGGAGCCATCTGACAGTGCATTTGGAGAAACTGTAAAACAAGTTCGATTCCGATGCACGAAGCCCGGATTCAATGATCCGAAAATTTCCTATCAGTTTGAGACGATTCCATACATCAGAAATGGAAAAATCAGTCCTTTCACTTCCTATTTTGCGGTACAATAGCGTACAGCAGACAATCACAATCAGTTCCAAAGCATACTTGCCATTCCGGCCATCATAGCCCACTTGAGCAAACGGCTCATTCGGGTAAAATCCATTTTTCGATCTGCTTTCTGAAGCCGGAGAAAAAACAGACCAAAGGGAAAAAGCAGGAATATTGAAAACAACTTCCATCCAATCGAGAAACGTACAAAAGCCACAAGCATTAGAAAAAAGAGTAAGAGCCCCAGAATATTGATCAGTTTTCTAGTTGCGGGAAGCCCAAATCGAAGCGGAAAAGTCTTGCAATCGTGTTGTCTATCGCCCCGCATATCTTCCATATCCTTTACCAACTCACGGATTAAATTGCTCAGCAAGGCGAAAAGGCAAAAGAAGAGAACCGCTTCCTGCTTTGCCTCAAAAAATAAAGATGGCAAAAACAAGGAAAGAGAAACCAGCAAAGCCACCACCAGATTTCCCAGAAGCGGAATGCACTTGAGCCTTGCAGAATAAAGCCATAGCAAAAAACAACACAGCAAAACCAATAAACCGGCCTTTTTACCAGCCAGAAAACCAGCGCCAATCGCCAGCGAAGTCAAAATAAAATAGGCAAACAAAGCTTTCCTTCTTGTCACCAAACGACCCACCACCACCCGGCCGGGTTTGTTGACAATATCAATCTTAACATCATGATAATCATTGAGTATGTACCCAGCGGCAGCAGAAGCCTGACTGGCGAGAATGGCCAGAATCAGGGAAGGCTCATGCAATAAAGTCCAGCCGTTTTCATCCAAGGGAAATTGCCAGATTACCAGCAACTGACCTATTAAAATTAGCAACAGATTCGGAATTCTAAAAAGGCGCATCAAGCCAAGAAGCTTGTGCCTCCTTCTGATTTTCTGAAACTTCTGTCCAGCCTGCGCCATGCCTGCAAAGTAACCGCATACATGCTTTTTTCAGCGCTGTAAAATGTCTTATTTGAAAAAAACCGGTTTTTTACACTTCAATCCGAACTGATGGGCTAATTTTGCGGCAGACTTAACAAATCAAGAATTTATACACCATGAAAGTTACTGTTGTAGGCGCCGGAAATGTAGGTGCCACCTGCGCGGATGTACTGGCTTACAAGGAGATTGCCAACGAAATTGTACTCCTCGACATTAAGGAAGGCGTTGCTGAAGGCAAAGCCCTCGACATCTGGCAAAAAGCCCCAATAGATTTATATGACAGCCGAACAGTTGGTGTTACCAACGATTATGCCCGGACTGCAGGTTCGGATGTAGTCGTGATTACATCAGGCCTTCCCCGCAAACCCGGAATGAGCCGTGATGATCTTATCGGAATCAATGCCGGTATTGTGAAGTCGGTTACCGAAAACATCATCAAGCATTCTCCGAATTGCATCATCGTAGTGGTGTCAAATCCTTTGGATGTGATGACCTATTGCGCAGCCATCACTTCCAAATTTCCACGCCAGCGTGTAATGGGAATGGCCGGCATCCTCGACACCGCCCGCTACAGAGCTTTCCTGGCAGAAGCACTTAATTGCTCTCCGAAAGACATTCAGGCCATGCTTTTGGGCGGACATGGCGACACCATGGTTCCACTTCCGCGCTACACAACCGTAAGCGGAATTCCGGTAACCGAACTCATTGAAAAAGACAAGCTCGATGCCATTGTAGACCGCACCATCAATGGTGGAGGCGAGCTGGTAAAACTGATGGGCACTTCCGCCTGGTATGCGCCGGGTTCTGCCGCTGCCCAAATGGTGGAGTCGATTATCCGCGATCAGAAACGCATTTTCCCGGTTTGCATCGAACTTCAGGGCGAGTATGGCATCAAGGATTGTTTCCTCGGAGTGCCAGTGGTACTTGGCCGGAATGGCGTTGAAAGGGTCATTGAATTAAAGTTGAATGAAGAAGAAAAAGCGCTTCTGAACATCAGCCACGGAAAAGTGAAAGAGGTAATGAATGTTCTGGACAACATGCCAGCAACCGCTTGATAAGCAATAAATTTCTTTAAGAAAAGTCCTGCCCAAAAGGCGGGATTTTTTTTGGGCGCCTTTTCCGGCTATCCACTGCAAGTCCTCGCTCGCTTTGCTCTCTGTGGGCTTTCCGTTTCTATCCGGGGCGGAGGTTTGTAAGGGCGTATTGCATACGCACAACCAAAGCAGAATTTTCCTTTTCTTGCCCAACCAATCTTCTGACAATGAAATCCGTCTTTCCCCTTTTTCTGATATTCTGCACGCTTTGCCTGCAGGCCCAAATACGAATTGTCGAAACCAATACAAAAGCATCCTTCCGGGCAATGTCGGTGGTAGACGACCAGGTCGCTTGGCTTGCTGGAACTCAGGGTACGGTGGGCCGCTCGGTTTCGGGAGGCAAGACATGGATATTTTCCACCATTCCGGGTTTTGAAAGCAGCGATTTCCGCACACTGTATGCCTTCGATTCCCTCAGAGCCATTGCCGCCAATGCCGGAAGTCCGGCTGTGATTCTCAGCACAGACAATGGCGGCAAAACATGGCAGGAGGTTTACCGCAATCCCCACAAAGATGCCTTTCTGGACGGGGTAGATTTCTGGGATGAGAATCGGGGAATAATGTATGGCGATCCAATAAACAGAAGCATGCTGCTTTTGAAAACCAGCGACGGAGGTCGTACCTGGGTGGAAGCATCCGAAAACCAAAGACCAAAGCTTGATTCGGGCGAAGCTTCCTTTGCTGCCAGCGGCACCAACATCAAACTTTGGGACAAAAAGAAAGTTGCCATTGCCACAGGCGGCTTGAAATCGCGGATCTGGTTTTCTAAAAATGAAGGGAAATCTTGGAAAAAGATTCCGGTTCCGATCATTCAGGGGACCGACAGCCGCGGAATTTTCTCCCTCTTCATTCAGAATCATAATTGGGTGGTAGCAGGTGGAGATTACAAATCCGACACCCTAAAAAAAGACCATGTTTATCTTTCTACTGACGAGGGCAAAACCTGGGTTTTCCCCAAAAAACCAACTGGTGGTTACCGGGAATGCATTGGCCTTGTCGGTGAAAGGTCACTTCTGGCAGCAGGTCCAAGCGGGGTAGATTTTTCAGAGGATGGTGGCAAAACCTGGACGCTGATTTCAGAGCAAAAAGGCTTTCATTTGGTCAAAAAGGCCCGAAAAGGAAAACTGGTGTTGCTGGCGGGAGGCAAGGGTTTGATTGGGATTTTTGTCAAGAAAAACCTATAAGGTTTTGAAAACCTTATAGGTTTAATAATTACCGCCCTAAAAAAACTATTTACTTCTGATCGCATCCACTGGGTTCAGGCCAGCGGCATGAATGGCAGGAGCAAGCCCAGAAATCAATCCAATTCCGGCACTCAATAAAAGGCCTGTTACGATGTTTCCTGTGGTGAGTACAATTTTAAAATCATCCATCGGAATTAAGGTCAGGGATGAAACCAGCAGAAGTCCAGCCAAACCGCCGATTAAACTAAGGAAAACTGCTTCGAACAAGAATTGATTTAGAATAAAGGAATTGCGGGCGCCGAGTGACTTCTGAATTCCGATGATGCTGGTGCGCTCCTTTACGGAAACAAACATGATGTTGGCAATTCCGAAACCACCTACCAGAATGGAAAAACTTCCAATAATGGCACCAGCCAAACTCACAGCATCAAAAATTCCGGTGATGGCTTTGGCAATCATTTCTGGTCGGTTGATGGCGAAGTTGTCATCCTCAAAAGATTTCAATCCACGCCGGTTCCGCATCAAACCACGCACCTCCCCTTCAAGCCATTGCAATCCGGGATCGGTTTTCTTTCCCTTGATGCAAATCACAGGTTCAATCCAGCCGGAACTCACAGGATACATTTCAGCAAAAGCTGGATACGGAATCAAACAGGTAATGTCGTTGCTTGGAGCGCCAATCAGGTTGTCACCTTGTTTTTCCATCACACCAATCACAGAGAAACGCTTTCCTTTTACCGTAATCGTTTGTCCGATGGGCGATTGCTCAGGAAAAATCGTTTTGGCCATGTCCTGACCAATGATGGCAAAGCGGCTGTTGTTTTCAGTTTCACGCTGCGTAAAATATCGTCCTTCTTTTAACCTGACATCACTTACCTGATTGAAATAATAGGTAATGCCCGTTACATTGATGTCGTCCATGGAATTGTTTCCATGTTTCACAAGCCGTCCTTCCTTGGAAGCGAAAAGTGAAATCGCCTGGGCATTCTGCAAATTCTTTTCTAGGTATTTGAAGTCCTTTACAGAAGAAACAGGTCTGTTTACAAACTTATACCAGGGATACTTCCCTTCAAAAATCCACGGCCATTTCTGAACCCGAAGCACCTTATCCCCAAGGAATGACATGCTTTGCCGGATGTTCAGTTCAAGGGAATCCACCATGGTAAACACGGCGATGATGGCAAAAATTCCCACTGTTACGCCCAGCAAGGAAAGCAGGGTCCGAAGCAAATTGGCCCGCAGCGCACTCATGGCAAAGGCCATGCTTTCAAAGAAAAGAAAAATCGTTTTTTTCACGGTGTCAAAACCAAATCTACATCCACGAACCGGTCTTTCCCAAGACAGTTTTGGAAAAAGAATTGATTCGGCACGGCCAACGGAAAGAATTAAGGATATTCAGACAGAATTAATTCTTTTTTATGAGGTTTGCAGAGGAATAAATTCATGGCACAGACAGTTCAAGGCATTCTCGATGAAATGAAGAAGGGCGTTTTTCGGCCCCTGTATTTCCTGCAGGGCGAAGAGCCATTTTACATCGACCAATTAAGCAATTACATTGAGGAAAATGCCCTTGAGCAATCTGAAAGGGGTTTCAACCAGATTATCTTGTATGGAAAAGATACGAGCCTAGGCAATGTAATGGTGCAAGCCAGGCGATTTCCCATGATGGCACAGCGCCAACTTGTAGTCGTTAGAGAGGCTCAGGAAATTTCGGATTTCAACAAAAAAGAATCCCAGGACCTGCTTCTAAAATATGCCGAAAATCCTGTACCGAGTACCATTCTGGTTTTTGCCTACAAATACAAGAAACTCGACGGCCGAAAGGAACTGGGTAAAATCCTGGACAAAAAAGCAGTGCTGGTAACATCGGAAAAGGTAAAGGATTATAAACTCACAGAGTGGATTACGGCTTACCTGAGAAGCATTGGACTTCAGGCATCTTCGGGAGCCGCGCAGCTTTTGTCTGACCACATCGGCAACGACCTGAGTCGCATTGCCGGGGAGCTTGAAAAAGTGCGGATCGGATTGAAAGAAGGCCAGGAACTGAGCAGGGATATCATTCTGGAAAAAATTGGCATCAGCAAGGAGTACAATGTCTTCGAACTTCAAAATGCCATTGCAACCCGGAATCTGGCAAGGGCACTTCGGATTACAGATTACTTCGTTGCCAACCCAAAAGCGGCTGCCATGATTCCGAACCTGGCCATGTTGTACAACTTTTTTAGCAAGCTCCTCATGATCCACGATTCACCTGGAATCCGGGATGAAGATCTGGCCGGCAGAATTGGAATCCATCCCTATGTTTTCAAGGAATTCCGCAGTGCTGCGGGCAGGTTTAATAAAGTTCAGGTCATTCATGCCATGCACCACATCCGGGTTGCCGATGGACAAGCCAAAGGCCTGGAATCAGGCGAAAAAGACGAAAAGGCCATTTACCGGGAGTTGCTGATTCATTTGTTGAGAAGCTAGAAAAGGCCCAGCAAATGATACTTGGTGTCAGGCTAGGGAATTGAAGACTACTGAGAATCACAACAAATACCCATTGCTACAATTAGCATATTTCGTATCTCGATTCGGATAAATACGGATATTTTGTGGGCTTGATTATCCAGACATTGAAACTTGATTTTGGGATAATAATTAGAATCAATGGAATCAGCGTCTGGACTATGATTATGCTGATTATATGATTAACTATGATTTAGGAACAATCAGGAAAATCAGGGCAATCATAAAAATCAGAGTCTGGACTATTTGAAAAAGAAATTCAAGGAAAATCCGACCAAACAAAATTTCGTTTCTCTGGCACCAGAGGTGCCTGATATCAATAGAATTTGAATATTAAGGAAGGAGGCTTCGCTTAAAGCAATCTACCCCTGCACCCCAAACGCCAAAGCAAAAAATTTCATTTGCTTTACCATCGCAAGAAGCCCATTGGATCGTGTCTGAGCAAGGTGCTGTGTCATGCCGATTTCGTCGATAAAAAACAGATTGGCTGAGGAAATTTCTTGCGGGCGATGACCCGAAAGAACGCGAAGCAGCAAGCCCACAAGGCCTTTTACAATGATGGCATCGCTGTCGCCCTCAAAAAACAAAAGGCCATTTTCCATTCGGGCTGTAAGCCAAACCTGCGACTGACAACCCCTTACTAGGTTGTCCTCTGTCCTGGAAGCGTCCGACAAACCGGGATTCTTTTTGCCGATGTCAATGATGTATTCGTAGCGGTCAGTCCAGTCGTCAAAGAGGGAGAACTCCTCCACAATTTCTGTCTGAATTTCATCAATTGATTTGTTTGCCATAGTTGTACAAAAAAAGAAAGAAGCGACCTGAAAGCCAACCAGGATTAAAAAAAAGAAGGCTGCTCTCGATGGGGCAGCCTTCTGCATTCATAAGTTTTGAAATTTATCTTTCAATCATCACCCAACCGGATTTTCCTTCAAGTCCCTGCATGTCGAGTCTCCAGAAATAGTTTCCAATTTCGAGGTCTTTGCCATCCCAGTCGTTCTTGTAATCGCTTGAGGAGAATACCTCTTTGCCCCAGCGATCTTTCACCACAAAGCGACTTCCGGCAGGCAGATTGCGGATTTCAAATTTGTCGTTGAGTTCATCTCCGTTTGGTGTGAAAAGTGTAGGCACAAATATATCCTCATCCTCCTCGCATTCAATTTCATTGGTAACCACACAACCGGTATCGTCCTGCACCCGAATGCTGTACGATCCTGGATTGAGTTTGCGGAAAAGAGAATCGCCCTTATAGCTGAATTGCGCGCCACCATTGAATGAAACCAGATATGGTTTAAATCCACCGGTAATTGAATCCAGCAAAACACCGCCAAGTCTAAATCCTTGTGCGGATTTACGGAACATTCTTGCAGAAATGATGATTTCCGGTGGCTGACTTAAACTGAAAGGAATAGACTTACTTCCACTGCAAAGGCCAAATTGCCGAACTTCAAGATTGAAGTCGCCAGCCGGAATTCCACCCAATTCAAAAGTTGAATTCTGGAAATAACTTCCCTCCAAAGTATCTTGGGCAACAACTTCATCAGAACCAATTCGCTTCACCGTCAACACAATTGGACCAGTTCCCCGAATTTCAGAAAGCGTAACAGATCCGGAGGCTTCGCCATAACAAATGATGTTTTTCGAACTGAATGCATTCTGAAGTGGCGCCTGACCGGGCTGCACAAAGCTGGTGTCATAATTACATCCACCGTCCGGACCATTGTCGCGGATTTTCAGGCTGTAAAATTCTCCCGGAGCTCGGGCAGTCAGCCCTGTGATTTTGAGCGTATCATTTATGCCGGAAACGAGTACAAAGTTTGTAAACTGCCCTGCCAGACTATCAAATGAGAACCGGTATGGCCTTTGTCCGCCACTGAGGGCAAACACTGCTTCTCCGTCGAAGTTGTTGCAAGTGCTTTCCTTAAACCGAACCAGATTGAAGCGCAAAGGCTGGCTTGGGAGCAATGCCCGGATGTACACATTTTCACAACCAGCTGCGCCCGAAGCATCTTTGATACTGATGCTGTAAAGTCCGGTCGAAAGGCCGCTGAAAACGGTGTCGCTTTGCGTTGCCACAACTTCACCAAAACCATTTGTAAGTGTAAACAAGTATGGCGCCTGCCCACCCGAAATTCCGGATAGACGGATGATGCCGTTTGTATCCCCGATGCAAGGACTAATCAGGTTGATATTCCCAATTACAGGACGATCTACTGGAACCAGGATGGAATCAAGAATGAAACATCCTTTGGAATCTGTGATTCGAACGATGAGAAGTCCACTTCCAAGATTGCTGATGATGCTATCGGAAGGAAGCGAGAAATTATCAAAGCCAGTCGAATCCGGAAGTTGGTACTGGAAAGCATACGGAGAAGTTCCGCCGGCGAGACCAGTAATTTTTACTTTTCCAGTGTTGCCGATACAAGAACTTGTGTCTGTCAGCTGAAGTCCAAATACAAGTTGCGCGGGCTCTGGAACCAAAATCTGGTTGGAATCTACACAACCGGTTTTCAGGTCGCGGATATAGACGAAGGCCAATCCGGCAGCGAAGCCTTCCAATGTGTCGCCAGCCTGAACCGGAACATATGAATCTGGAGCGCCGCTTAAGCTCACCTGATAAAGCCCGGAGCCATGCAAAATACTGTCCACTTTCAACTTCGCATCGGATCCTCCATGGCAATTCACCCCGGAAAGGAGGCTTATAAATCCATTCACCGGATCTTTGCGGGTAATAATTTTGGTAATGTTGGTAATGCATCCCGTAATCGTATCCTTTACGCGAATCTGGAATGTATCCGGAACAAGGTTTTCAAAAAGTGTCTGGCTGCTGAAGGCAGGATATCCCGGAACGAGGCTATACAAATACTTGCCTGAATTACCGGAACCATCTTCTACACCGATTACTTCAATCATGCCATCGGCGGTATCTACACAAGAGCAGGAATTCTCGAAAGCCAGGTTCACGGCATAGTTATGCTGAGAAACCACATTTACATTCCGGAGGGTATCCACACATTGGGTGATGGTATCCCTAACGGTAAGTATGTAATTGCCCGGCAAGAGGTTCGTAAATACTGAAGCACTTGTATCATTAGAAAATAGGGGAAGTAAATGGTACACATATGCGCCCGTACCTCCTGTAACAGTTGCAGTGATTTTTCCATCTGCATTCGAGGCGCAGCTTAGGTTTTGAACTTCAGCCCGTAAATCCAAAGCGCAAGGCAAACACCTTGGGTCATTTGCTGGCAAGAATTGTAATACATAATTGATGGTGCTGTCAATTCCCGCAGGACCATTGGTTGCCAAACAAGTAAGCGATGAATCAAACTTCACTACTGCACGAATCCGAACGGTGCCGGAAAGTCCGGTGAAAGTGTAAGTGGTATCTGTTCCGCTGGATTTTAAGGTATCATTTGCATACCACTCCACATTGAATGGCACCTCCAAATTAGTTCCCAAAGCATAAGTAACAGGCGTACCAGGACAAAGGAACACATTGTTTGCTGGTGAGGTAAGCCTCAGACTATCCTTTACAGTGCTTAACGGCGAGGTATAAACAAGGATTGTACCAGAGGTATCCACAGATTTGCTCAGACATTGGGTACCGGACAAGGCTGTCATTACGACCTGCACTGTATCAACTGCCTGAAGCGGCACATAGCTTAAAATATCTGAGGTTTGGCTAGGTTGCTCAACTCCATTGACCAACCAGGTATAGGTAACATCTGGAACAAAGGCAGGATTCTGCGCCTGAACAACCGCAAGGCCACCAGCACAAACCAAGGTATCAATCCCAACAATGCCAGCGACCAGCTCAGCACCAACCGGAGTTACTTGTATGGAAATAATCTGGCTTTGTGCATTTCCTGGATTAAAGCAGTTGGGATCAGGAGCAACTTCTACATAAACAAAATCTGCATTATTCAAATTTGGAATATTCTGAACTGGACCAGAATTCGAGTAAAAAGAACCATTTACATACCAGTTGTACACCATACCAGGAACATCTGGCGTGGTGATGGCGGTAAATTTAACTGTGTCACCCGAGCAGATTTTATTGGTATCTGCCGTCATCGAAAGCGCATACTGGAATTTAATTGCCTCAATTGTGAAAACGGCAGCGGCTGCACACAAATTGGTGTCGTACAAGATCATACTGTAGGAACCAGGAGGTAAATTTGAAATAGTGGAATCGGATGCAAGCGTATCGCTACGGAATGCATTTCCGTTTAGAAGCAAATCATAAGTGTAAGGCTTGCCATTTCCACCTACCAAGAAAGTAACCTTCGCCGTTCCGGCCGAATCTCCGCAAGCGCTCTGCGCTGTTCCCTGAATCAGGAATTGCAGTGGATCTGGTCCGGTGATGGTGATGGAAGTATCAAGATCACAGGATCTGTTGCCCTTAATTCGCAGCAAATAAGTTCCCACAGAAAGATTGGAAATTGTTTGCCCTGCGATTAATGGCTGGTAATCTGTCATTATACCCGGAATGAAATACGAGTAAGTGTCGGAGCCTGCGAGGGAATCAATGGTGATAGACCCATTGTTGTTGCCAGCACAAGTAATAGGTTGAATTTTTCCAAGATAAAGTTCAACCGGTGTGCGCAGATTGATTAAAATTCCAGAAACACTTGTAACACAACCTTCTGAACTGAGAACACTTACCTTGTAAGCGCCTGCTTTTATGCCAGTGAATGTGGTGTCGTTTCCAGAAACCACCAGGGTATCGCTGTAAATTGTTCGAATGGTATCAGTGCCGGCAATCAGCGTATCTCCACTAAGAATTACCGTGTAAGGCCCAACAACTCCACCCAAAGAAACCGAAACAGAGCCAACTGAATCGCAGTCATTGGCCAAAGTGGTTACGGCAGCAGATAAGGCATAAATTGAGCCGATAAAATCGCTAACTGTGTCCTTACACTGTGTGGTTAAATCCTGTATTACAACCGTAAATGGACCTATTGGCTGACTTGGGAAAATTTGTAAAAACTGCGTTTGATTGAGTGTATCGTTTCCGTTCAATATATATTGAAAAGGCCCAATTCCACCAGAAGTTACAATCGCGAAAGCACGGCCATCATTTAGACCAGGACAATAAACAGGATTGGAAGCCGCTTCAGCTTTCAGTTCACAAGGACCACAGAAAATTGGCTTTTTGATTTCCACATCTCTTGAATCAAAACAGAAACCATCTGTAACCGACACCCTATAAATTCCAGATGGAAGGCTATCAGCAGAAAGGCTGTCCGAAACCACGATTCCAGAACTCAGTGAAGCAATTGAAATAGAATAATTGCTCGAAACGCCACTTAAGTTTACCACGATTTGGCCATCATTATTGGCACAAGTTGGATTTGTTCCAAGCGCTGAAATCGTGAAAGGCACAGGTGATTTCCGGAGCTCATAATCTTTACTTGCGGAGCATCCATTCTCACTTACCACCACGCGGTAATTTCCAGCAGGAATATTGCGAAGGGTGTCGTCGTTGCCAACAAGATTTCCACTTGTGATGCTGAACCAGGTGTAGCTGGCATCCATTGCACCAATTGCACAGGCAACAAGCGCACCATCGGAAGAGAAACATGTTGTTGGCTGAACCTCGTAAACGAAAATTGGAATGTTGCAGGCTGTATCGCACACATTGGCCTTCGGCACAAAAACCAGAATGGTATCTGAACAGGCAGTTCCAGACACGACCACCCGATAATTTCCAGAACTTAAATTTGTCTGTGATTTTCCGCTGGCAGAAAAGGCTGGGTCGCCTGTTTTTGTCCAGGTATAATTGAGGCCAGCGATTGCCAGACTGTCGTAAATGGTGGCAACACCTCCAACATCAATACAATTTGCAGAGTCTACCATTGCATAAAGACCAAGGCCCGTTCCATCGGGTATCGTTATGTTGAGGCTGAAAGAGCAAAAACAATCTGCATTGTTGATGGTATCGGAAACCACAAGTTGATAAGTACCTGCCGGGACATTTTCCAGTTTAAAGGTTCTCGATAATGGCACTTCATTTTGGAACCAGCGAATTTTCAAACCGGCAAAGCGGGCAGAATCACGAAGGATGATGGCACCGTCCCTACCTCCACAAGCGGAAGGGCGACGAATTGAATCATTTACGGAAGCACGAACCCCAAGTGTTATTTCCTGGCTCTTATCAGAACCCACACCATTGTTGGTGTTCAAGCATGTATAGAATGGTTCAAAACGGACAATTGCCCGGATTCTATCGCCCGGCTTGAGATAGCTTATGGTAAGGAAAGTATCAGTTTTGGTAATCAACAATGTATCATCTCTATACCAGTCTACCTCAAATGGCACACGGCCTTTCAGGTTGGTCTTTAAGCCAAAAGTGACTGGCGTGTTGCGGCAGATTAGGTCTGAGTCTGCAGGACTTACGACAAAAATGCTGTCACGGATGGTTACAGAAAGCAACTTGGTAACCAAAATCGGCTCAGAAATATCTGTCAGAATTGGTAGACATCCTGCGCCAGAACTTGCCGTTAAGCGCACTTGTACATTGCTTTGAGCGGCACTTGGCGAATACACAAAAGTGGATCCGGTCTGGCCTGCAACAGGTAAACCATCCACAAGCCAGCCATATTGGATATTCGGGATGCCGTTTACATTAAGCGCCTGAAAAGTAACGGACTGACCTTCACAAACCGTTGTGTTGCTGATTGCAGAAATACCGGCATCCACCGTTGTTCCACTTGGAGTAACGGCAATTGGACCACTATTTTGAATTAGAAAAGTCTGGTTAAAGCAATTTCCATCTGGGAAAATCCGAACCTGAATGGACTCACCATTACCAAGGTTACTCAGCGAAAGAATTCCGGTTAACTCAGAAAACAGAAAGGATCCGTTTCTATACCAATAAAATTCAAAACCTGGCAGATTTGTGGTTGCGGTAAAGGTTACCGATTCACCGGCGCAAATTCCTGTGCTGCTAACTGCAAGATTAAGATCCACATTTTGCTTAATAACTTCAATTCTAAATTCTTTTGATTGCTGGCAGCCATTAGAGTCAGATAAAGAAAGTGTGTACAAGCCCGAAGGAAGATTTTTAATGACAGAATCTGGCGATAGGGTATCATTGGAAAAGAATAAACCATCACGATTTAAGGTATAAATCCAGGGTGCACCGGCACCACCTGTAATGCTGTCGATTTTCAGACTTCCGGCTGAATCACTACAAATTGAATTCACTATTTGACCTAAATAAACCTTGACCGAATCGGGACCTGGAATTGTAAAAACTGTATCAAGGTCGCAGGAAGAACTGCCCATCAATCGAAGGTTGTAAGTACCCTTCGGAAGTCCGCCAATCACCAGCCCTGTATCAATAGGCAAAATTTGCTGACTAAATCCAGCGATGAAATATGTAAATGTGGGAGACCCTTTAAGCCTTGACAAACGGAATGAGCCATCATTCGAATTTACACAGGTGGTGGCCGAAATCTTTCCGAAAGCAAACTCAACAGGACGAATTCCCTGAAGATCAACAGAACGAACACTTGTGGTACAACCTTCAGCGCTGGTGACCAAAACCTGGTAGAATCCACTTTGAAGCCCACTAAATTCTGAAACTCCATCGTTACTCAACACGGTGTCAGAATAAGTCGTTACCATGGTATCCAGAATTGCAACAAAACTGGAATCGCCTGTTGATGAAATAATGGTGTCGGTTCTGATGGTAGTAAACATGGTATCACCAGCCAAAATCACCTGATACGGTGCTGTGGCTCCACCAACAGTTACCTGAATTTTTCCTCCAAGTGTATCACAACCAGGCTTCTCTGTAAAAACAGATACACCCATGGTAAGTTGAGTGCCAATTACATTGCGCACAGTATCGGTACAACCGGAAAACTGGTCTATTACCACAACCTTAAACGGACCTGCAGGCTGATTGCTGAAGCTGGCTAAAAATTCGGATTTTGTCTGGGCAGGGCCTTCGTTCAACTTATAGGTAAAAGGACCGAATCCACCCGATTCAATAAAGGCAAATGCCTCCCCATTCGTACTGCCCGAGCAAAGAACAGGATTAGAAGCAGTAACCACATTCAGGGCGCAAGGACCGCAGAACTTAGGTTTGTCAACCATTATCTCCCTTCTTGTAGCAAAACAAAATCCATCTGTAACGGTAATCCTGTATTCTCCGGCTGAAAGTCCTCCTGCAAATGTGGAGTCAACTGAAACACCGCCACCAACGCTACTGATATTGATAAGCGCAGAAGGGGAAATTGTTCCACCAATTATGGCCGTTACAGATCCATCATTGTTGGCGCAAGTGGCATTTGTAACACCAAAACCAATTGAGTAGGGTGGCGGATCCTTTCGCAGCGCATACTCAGCAGAGGCTACACAAGCATCTTGATTTACAGTTACTTTGAAAGTGCCTGCAGGAATTCCTGTAAGGGTATCATTGTTTCCAATGATTGCGCCGGTGGAAAGATCTGTCCATAGGTAGGTGGCATCATCCATTGCACCAATTACACAGGCAACCAAACTTCCATCAGAAGAAAAACAGGTGCTAGGTTGTTGCTCAAAAAAGAATATTGGGAAATTGCAAGTCTGGCAGTTGTTGCGCTTTACAATGGTGAAAGACAGGGAATCAGAACACCCAGATCCCACAACAACGACTTTATAATTGCCGGCCGAAAGGTTACTTTGATTGCTGCCGATACCAGAAAAAGAAGGATCTCCTTCCTTTGTCCAGTTATAAACCAGACCTGTAGTTCCTGCCGTAATTTGAACCATGGCCGATCCGTTTGCATTGTTGCAATCTGCAGAATCAGTCATAACCGACAGGCCCAGTCCGGAACCCTGCGGCAGTAAAAATTCGTAAGGCTGATCGCAGGCAAGCGGACCTCCCAAGAGGTTATTGGTTACCAAAAGCTGGTAACTGCCACTTCCAACATTCAAAAGGCTAAATCCATTTGAAATGAGTTGACCATTCTGGAACCAGGCCGCTGTCTGACCAGCAAATTGGGCAGAGTCTACAAGGATGATTTTTCCATTCGAAGCTCCGCAATTACCCGGCAATACAAGAGAATCCTGAACAGAAGATTGATTAAGTGCAGAAATCAAAACCTGTGAGGTATCTACACAGGCACCCTTTGTCAGTACCAAGCTGTAAAGTCCTGATTTTGCCAAAACAAGTCTGGCCGAATCTCCCCCAACACCAAGACCTCCGGGAATTGTAAACCATGAATAATGCAAGCCCGCTGTATCTCCAGACGGAATAATCTGGATGCTTCCATCAAAACTGGTACAGTTGCTTGCGGCTGTAATTACTTTGCTGTAAGTGATTAGTGATGAAGGATTGATGGTCACGGAAGTGCTGCTGCTGCAGGCCGATGCCTGAACGACAACCTCATAAATTCCTCCCTGAAGACCGGTGATGTTTTGGCTGGTTGAAAATGGAAGTCCGTTTTTTGTCCATGAAAAAGATGCCAAACCTGATTGACCCGAAATCTGGAGATTGATGGATCCATCATTTGTACCGCAACCTGTAATCTGGTTTACGGTAGTTTGAAGGACGATGGAGGGACTGATCAGATTAACTTCAGCAGAATCGCTGCAAATGCCCGATGAAACCACAACCTTGTAATTCCCGGAAGAAAGTCCACTTGCAATGGAATCAGTTGAAACCACAATTCCGGCTTCGTTTTTCCAGGTATAAGTGGCAGAAGCAATTCCGGTAATGGCTGCGGCAGAACCATTGCTTCCATTGCATGTGCTTGGATTATTTTTCTGAATTGAAATCGCAATGGAATCAAAATCCTGAATGCTGATATTAGAAATTGTACGGGAACATCTGGTATTGATGTCAAGCACCGTAACCTGATAAATTCCCGCTGAAATTGAATTTTGGTTTGCAGCGCCAATCACCAAGCCGGTTCCGGTTCCAGACCAATCGTACGAATACTGGGCGCTTCCACCGGAAACTGCCAACAGAATAGAACCCGGTCCTGTACAACTTACATTTTTATTTGTGGCAAGCACCTCGACTGTATCCGGGGCTCCAATTTGGATGCCACTTAAAGTTCGAACGCAACCGCTGCTGATGTCTGTTACCAGCACTTCATAAGTTCCGGAAGCCAGGCCTGTAATGGAAGAACTTGTTTCTGGTCTTCCTGTCCACACAAAACCAAAAGGCCCAGAAGAACCCGCAGGAGTAATGCTGATGCTTCCATTGTCGATGTCGCAGCTGGAATCGTTAATCAAATTGCTGCCCAGAACCAAAACAGGCGGTGCTGGTACTACCAGATTTTCAAGGTTGGAAATACACCCGCTGGTCAGGTCTTTTACAAGAACCGAATACGTGCTTGGGGCAAGATTGCTTTGCGTTGCCTGATTGGGAAGGGCGTTTGACCAATTGTAAGAATAATTCCCAGAACCGGCCTGAACCACCAAACTTATCTGGCCATTGTTTGCTGGAATTCCAGCCTGGCAACCAGCCGCAACAATGTTGGTGTCAACTGTAAAATTGGCTGGCGTTTGAACCACCGTAAACGGAAGTGATGTATCGGAACAAGTTCCAAGGTTTACAACCACAGCGTAATTTCCAAATTCGCTGATGTTCAATGCCTGAAGATTGGCACCCGATACCTCAACACCATCCAACAACCACTTGTAATTACTGTTTGCACTTGCTGAAAGGGTTGCCTCGGCACCCAGACAAAAGGAATTCAGACCCGTAATTGTGGAAGGAGTAGGAGCCGGATCAGCTGTAACGGAGAAATCCGCAGAACTTGCGGAACATGCATTGGCATCGCTTACAAGCACATAGTATGCGCCCGCTTGATTAACGACAAGGCTTTGCCCATTTGCTCCGGATATTTCAACGCCGTTGCGAAACCACCTGCTGGAAAGCGAGGACGAAGAGTTCAAAGTGGCTGTGCCTGAAACACAGAAATTGGTAGGGCCGGTGATAAGGGGTTGTGGAACACCAGGAAATTGCGAAACAGCAAACACATCCGAAACCACCTTGCAAATCGAATTGCTTAAACGGATGGAATAGTTGCCCGCTTGACTGATTACCAAAAATGTATCAGTTGCACCTAGAATGTCAACGCCATCCAATTGCCACTGATTTCCGTCCAAGGCATTGGAACGGAGCCGTACAGAACCACCAATACAAAAACCCAAAGGACCACTGATGATTGGTTTTGCCGGTAATGGCCTGCGGTCAACCCGAACTGCTGCAGAGGTACTTCCGCAACCTTCCAGATTTGTAACGCGAACTTCATAATTGCCGGAATCGAGCGCAACCAAAGTCTGTGAGATTCCTTCCGGGGCAAGAATGTTTTGTGAATTTCTAATCCACTGATTTCCAGAAACCGCTGAACTGGAAAGCACCAGGCTATCACCCGGACAAATGGGTGAAGAACCTGAAAGAATGGCAACCAGTGGATTGGCGGGAAAATTATTGACCGCAATTCTTTTGCTTCGTGGAATACCTGCACAAGGTCCGCTGATTGGGGTTACGGTATAATCCACAAATCCATTTCCTGCTGAAGCATCCGCAAGGCTAAGTTTCTGCCTGATTTGATTTCCACTTCCGGCACTGGCACCATTCACATTGGAAGAAGTGGCTGTCCATGTATAGGTAAGTCCGGGAATCTGGGCAGACAAGACGATAATGAGCGAATCACCATCGCAAAGACTGCTGTCAACAGGGTTCAAATTGAAAGGGATATCCGGATTTGACACCACAATTTTGCTGAGAACAGAATCAATACATCCCGCCCTTTCTGCGTAGATATGATAAGTGGCGGAACCCAGATTTCCTGAAATCAGACTGAGGTTTTGCTCAATCAGAGTCCCTGTTCCGGCTGAAGACCCATTTACATTTCCAGATACAACCGTCCAAGAAAAGGCAACATTGTCGGATGGTTCGGCACTCAAGTTAATGCGAACAGATTCTCCAGAACAAATGCTGTCTGCTGTGGCGATTGCAGTAACTTTTGGCAATGGTTTCACCACCACCGGAAGAAACAGCGTATCGGTTGGACATTCTGAAATGGAACCAAAAATGCTGTAAACAACCGTTTTGTCAGAAACATCTGTATTAATCAATGTTTGATTGAAAGAGGTTCCACTTCCGGCTGTGGCGCCAATGGCAGAACCGGATTTGATGCGCCAGCTCCAGTTTGTATTTGGACTTAAATCCACCTGAAGCGGAGTTCCGGAACAAACAACCGGAGCTGGATCTGAAGGGACCGGCGGTGCAGAACGCACAACAATGGCCTTGGATGAGATTTCGGGTCCTGCGCATGAGCGGTAAGAACCAACAATGGTGTATGTGGCAGAATCAGTTCCTGAAACCGGATTTACAAGCAATTGCTGAATCAGGTTTCCGGTACCGGCAGAAGCACCAGTGATAATGCCCGGCTGAACTGTCCAGTTAAAAATTGTTCCGGGCAGGTTCGAACTGAATGCAAAAGATGTGGCATTGCCCGAACAAATGGTATCCCGAACTGGAAGCGAAGAGATGGTTGGCCTGGGCTTTACATAAATCTTTCTGGTAATCTGCACCCCCGGACAATCGGGTGTAGTTCCATTGATGGTGTAGGTAACATCTCCGCTTACAAGACCAGTTGCGATTAATTCATCCTTGATATTATCTCCATTTCCATTGCTGTTACCTGTAAGTCCGTTGGCAGTAGAAGTCCATGAAAAACTGGTATTAGGCAAGTTGGAAACAAGTTGAATTCGAATGGAATCACCTGTACAAATGCTGTCACTTGAAGTCAGTGCACCAATCACCGGACTTGGAAAAACCTTAACCCTGTGCTCTTTTGCAAGAGAAGAACAAGCATTTGCAACCGCAAAGGCAGAAAAATCTGCATTTAGAATTGTATTGCCCGGATTGGAATAGGTTTGAGAATTGATGCTGCCAACTCCCCCAATTGCCCCTGCCCCATTCGGATTAACTGTCCAGAAAAAACTGGAACCGGGCGTATTGCTTGAATAATTAAAAGTAAGCGACTGACCCGTACAGATGCCCAGTGTGTCATTCTGATCCACTGTAACCAAAGGAATTGGCTTCACGGTAGCCACCACCTGGATGGAATCACCTACACAACCATTTGAAGTACCAGAAACCTTGTAAATAACTTTGCCATTGGTAATTCCTGTGGCTGTAAGCACCTGACTGATTACAGTCCCGCTGTCATTGCTGAATCCTGAAACCTGTGAACCTGTCGCAAGCCAGTGAAAAGTTGTCGGCGTAAGGCTGCTTCCTAAGACAAAAGCCGTCGGAATTCCGGAACAAACCCCAGCCGAATCCGGACTAGAAGTGATAACAGGTTTGGGAAGAATTGTGGCAGTGGATGTAAAAACAGGACCCACACAACCCACGGTTGAAACAGGCCGGATGTTGTAAGTGACCGTACCATTCGCGGTGCCGGTGGCACGCACATTTTGATTGATGGCAAGCCCCGAACCCGGAACTGCCCCCGCAACGCCTGAGCGAACGGTTGTCCAGGTGTAAGTAGTACCGGCTTGGTTGCTGCTTAAAGCCACACCCAAAGGACCTGAACAAATGGTCTGCGTAATCGGATTTGCCGCCCCAGTTGGTGGAATGTTTACCGTTACATTGATGATATTGTTGGCTGAACATCCGGACGGATCTGTAACCAATATGCTGACTGGCCCCGAACTGGTAAGCGCATTTGCAGATGGACTCGCTGGAATCGAAACATTCTGGCCGAGTAAAGTTTTCGGACCACTTGTTGAAACATAATTCCATTGAAAAACACTGCCGGGAATTGCATTGGAGGTAGCGCTCAAATTCACCGGCTGGCCTAGGCAATTGTTGATGTCATTGCCAGCATTTACCACCACCGTGCGCTGGTTTTTGAGGGAAATAAAAATCGTGGTATCGAAACCAGAGTTATTGTCCTGAATAAACACAAAATAATCCCCGGCCCTCAGGCTGGTTTGTGAGACCAGACCATCCCCGGAAATCGGATTTCCATTGGTGGGAAGATTTCCCCCCGACCAAGAAAAAAAGAAATCACCGGCATTACCGGTGAAATTGAAAGTGACAGATCCATTGTCGATTCCCAAACATGAAGGGTTGATCGTATCTGGAGGGAAAAAGATACTTGACTGGCCTTTAGAAAAACTGGAAACCAGTAAGAGAAAAAAGGTTGAAAAAAGCAGACGAAAACGCTGATTCATATAAAAACGATTGATAGGGTATTCAATTTAAAAGGACTACTAATTCATATAAAAAGCAGTGGGCCTGTTATGGCCCTCATTGCTTTCATTTATTTAAA
>CANETC010000013.1 GCA_947441055.1 Cytophagaceae bacterium
CCTTTTCCGTTGCTTATCGAATTTGTTAAGACCCAAGTTTTGCCTTATTTCAGGATAGAAATGTTGCGAACTGTTGCCGTATTGCCTTGTGCATCTGTTGCACGCAAACGGTAAATGCCTGGATGTGTTCCGCTGATGTTCAGAATTGGATTGGCAGAATTGGTTTCCATGTCGATTACTGTCTGACCCAAAGCATTGAAAAGTTCAATTTTGCGGTTTCCTTCGCTTGGAAAACGGACAGAAAGATTGTCGCGAGCTGGGTTTGGATAAGCCAGCATTGCCTCATTCGAAAGCATATCAGAAGTAGAAATTAACAGACTCATATCGCTGTTGTTGCGAGGAAGGAGTTTCATATTGCTGAAACTGTATGTCATGATGCCCTGTACAATTGTGAATTGCATTTCGGGAACCACAAGTACCAAAGGAACATTCATTGTTCCATCAACTGTCTGCCAGATTGGTGAGTTTACATAGCTAACATTCAAAGAAGAGAATGCTGTGCTGCCTTGGCGACCTGCAAGAACTCTGCAACCTGTGTTGGGGTCATTCACATCAGAGCCGATGCGATATTCTCCATTGTTGCGAAGCTGGGCCGCATCGGCATTAGAATCTACCACAAAGAGGTTTAATCCAGCCACTGGGTTTTCAAGTTTTACGAGCATGCCTTCATACTTTTCAGTTACAGCAAAGTCATAAGTGGTAAGCGTTGCAGGATTGATCGAAATTGGCTGTGGAACGGGTTGACCAGCAGCAACTACAGATGCATTGCTGATGTTTGTAAGACGGGTTAGACCAAAATACTCTTCCACAATTCCGGTAACAGAAACTTTATCACCAACGGCAAGAGAAGTAATTAAGGAGCCTCCGTTTACCCAGATTCCACCCCATTCATTTTGTCCTTCTTGCTGAATGAAAACAAATCCAAGGTTTTCAGGTGCAGCCGAAGCGGTTACAATTCCTTTTAGAGTAACGGTATCACCAGTGTATCCTGATCTGCCAACTGAATAAGGCGTGAATTGAATGTCTCTGATGGTGCATCCCTCAGAGTTTGAAGTATAAAACAGTGGGTTAAGCTGTCCTGGTACATTTGGTACAAGTGTAGTGTTGTTCAAATTGTCTTTGGCGCGGAAATAATAACGGACAATCTGACCATTTGGTTGGCCCGGAATGGATGCAGCATAACGGGTTCCGTTTGCCGTAGCAGGAAGAGTTTGATAAACGAGCCCATCAAGTGAGTAAAGCAATTCTGCACTGGTAATTGTGCCATCATCTGTAATGTCGGCTGAAACGATTACCGGCTCCGCAGGCCCTGGGCAGGCTACACTTTTCTTAATGTTACCAATGGAAGGAGAGGAGGCACCTTTTACATAATGGGTAAGACTGAATGGGTTGATGTTATAGCCACGGCTTGTTGTAGCAGCTTGATCACAACCGTTTTTCCAGCTTTCAACCAAACCTTTTACGGATGTGTATTGATCTCCAACATTTGGTGGAACAAAGCCGTTGGAAAGGCGCTGCGTGCGAAAACGGTCATAAATCCAAACATGGTTGTTTGCACTGTCTTTCACCAGAATCCGGCAACGATCGCCCACCAATTGAACATTTACAACGGTTACATTATTTACTTGAACAAAATTGCCTTCAAACTTTTCACCTGTTGTTAGGTGATTTATTGGGTTGCCATCGTTGTTTAGGTTTCCGTTTAACTGCCCAACACTGATTGGAAATGCTTCTGGTGCTGGTCCTGGCTCGAAACTAAGCAATTGAACTCCATTAACAATTGGCGTTATCTGAGTTTCGCCGTTTGTGGTGGGATTAAATTCAGTTACAATTCCTATTACTTCAATGGTATCACCCGACACGAGGGTGTTCATGTCAGTAGGAGTGGTGGCCACAGAATTTCTTATTGTAATGTTGCCATAAGGTGTGGATGCCTGGGCCGTAATGTCACGAATCCATACCCAACGGGTTTGACCGGATGTTTCATTGAGTCCGCCATTGTTGATTACAACACCTCTTACCCGAACTGTGTCGTTGTAGTAAAGTGGATTTGGTCCATCACTGCAGGAATCAGGCTGAAATTGTCCTGCCCAACCCTGAATTTCCTGAATTGGCGTTAATGGCAGGTTCTGCGCTTGGGCGCCGAAGGCCAGCATCAGGGTGGCCAGAATTGCGTAACAAATTCTCATACGATTGATTTTTATTTGATTATGGTAAATTTTCCTGTTTGAATTTCTCCTGAATTCAAGTCTTTTACAGAGAACAAATATAAGCCCCTGCTGATGATTTGGGAATCCTTGCTTAGAAGATTCCAGTCATGTTCTCCACCTGAAAACACCCGCTTGTCCTGAATGTTGGGATCCTGAGAAAAGGAACTGTAGGTCTTAAACCAACTGTCTGTACCGCGGTAAGTGGATGCATCATGGGTAAATTGGTCAATCATATCTCCTGCTGTGGAAAATATACTGACTTCACAACGGGCAGGCAGATTGGCAAAATATAGTTTTCCATCCTCTGGCTTGGTACTTACACCTTGCCAGGATGCACCTGCATAATAAGGATCAGGATAAGCAAAAGGTTTGTTGGTTTTGATGTCTGGGTTTTCGACCGTGCCCGGGAAAACCATAAATTGATTGGAGGACTTGGAAGTTTCCAGTGGACCCAAGTTATTCTTTACGGAACCTCTATCAAATGCAGAAAGGGCAATAGCATGTTGCCAACCATTTTGTAATGCGTCAAATCGGAAATGGTATTTGTACACATTGGCATCTCCTTCAAAGTTGGTGTCTTTTGCCAGTCGGATGGTTTCTAAACCAGTGTCAAAACCGATGGCATTGCCTTTTTTATCCCATTCACCCACAAGCTCATAGCTATTTTGAAGGTCAAGGTTGGAACGGGTATCGAAGCCAAAAGCTGATTTGTAAATTCTGTAGCCTTCAAAATCCTTTTCTTTTGAAATCGGATCGATTGAATTTTCAGAATTCTCGGTCCAGTAAACATCTACTGCACGATCTTTCGCCACAATCCGGGTTTGCGGCACATCGGGCGGACTTGGAAGGATATACCGGTCGATAAATCCATTCTGGTTTAAGTCTTCAACTTGTTCCAGAATTCCATTGCCATTCGCATCTTCTCCATTGTAGGCAGTTTGTGCCCAAAGTGCATTTGCAAATAGATTCCTCCGCTGAATATTCGTGTTTTCGGTATTCGGCAAACCTTCGGAATTATCCTTCTTTGCACAAACCAGAGCAAAAACCACAGACATACTTTCACCGGGATTGAGTCTCTGAAAATTACCTACAGACAGAACATTGGTTCTGTTACCAGGTCTTTTGATGATGGATCTTACTGGCTCTCCAGGAGGTTCTGCAAAATCCCAATTAGACTCATATTGAAGTCCTTTGCTCATCCTGGAAAAACGATCCGGGTCGTTGGGTGGTGGGAAGAATTTTGGATCCGAACTACCGAAAAGCCAGGTTTGAAAATTACTTTTGAAGGGAGAGCTTACTGTTTTTCCAGCCACGAAAACCTGACCTTGTTTGTTGTTTTCAATCCGCTCAGCACCTAAAAATTTGATTCCAACATAGCTTTCGGTAAAGCCTGGATCTCCAGTTGCATCAAAAACATAACCCATCATCAGAGAATCTTCAAATCCATTCCCGCCTTTGTTGAAGAAGGCCGTTCCGGATGGAATTGTGCGACTTACATTTCGTACCACTGCATTGTAATATTGACCAACATGCAGGCTGTCAAGCGTGTCGTTGCCATTGTTGGTGATTTTATAATTCAGGATTACAAAGAAATTGGCAAAGGAATAATTCCAGTTGTAAGCTTCCAGTTTTACATCGAGTCCCAGAGGATTGCTGTGCCCGGGAATCTGCCTTGGTGGATTACCTGAACCTGGAATTGAGAAATTCCGATCCGTAAATTCAGTGATTAAATCCTGATGAGAAATCGCCTCTTTGCGGTAGTTCTGGCTTTGCGTCAAACTTGAAATTTCAGTAAAACCAGGACTGATGGCCGTGAATTCAAAGTTGGATGATCCGGCTGAATATCCTACCGGTGAGTCGAATGCAGCTGTTGAAACATAAGGACCAAGCATGCTTTTTACAAGAATGCTGTCTGGCGCTCCCTGACTGGTATCCGGATTTGGAGTTTTTCTTCGGCTGGATTTGTATGAACCAACCCAAAGACCTCCCTGAAACATGTGTTCGATCGAGGAACCCGCAGGATACTCGCAGCTTGGATAATTTTTCTGGGTGTATGATCCCCGGAACGCGTTTCCAATCAAGCCAAGGTTGTTGAGTGTTAGCCCGATATTTGATTGACTTGTAACTCTTTCTTCGAGGTTTTGTGCGCTGACATTCAGGCACAAAAAAACCGTCAGGAGAACAATTTGGAAACACAATTTTTGGCTCCTTTCTGACATAGGGGGGCAAGTTGATGAAATCCATGCAATCGTGGAAATGTATTGATATTATATTTCTGTAAAGTGTATCAGCTGGTCAGCAAAAAGGACTGCAATTGCAGTCCTTTTTGCTGAATATCAACTAATTATTTTCATTACCTCACAATGAGTTTGTCTCTTACTATTCGGTTGTTGAAAATGATTTCAGTGAGGTAGATCCCAGAAGGCAATTCTTTTAACTCAATCTTGCTGTTTGTTGAAATTTTATGGCTGGACATTTCTTTTCCATCAAGCGCGGAAATTTTGAAAATCGCTTCTGAAATTCCGGATGGAAGCCTGAATTGAATGGCATCAGAACTTGGATTCGGGAAAAACAGAGGATTAGAATTTGTAATCAAATTATCTACCGAAGTATTTTCGCTGATTCCAATGTTGTCAATGTCAATCCATGCGCCTGTGTTGTCTGTGCGGAAAATCCAGCCTTCAAATTTTATGGCAACTGCATTGCCCGCATAAGGTGTAAGGTCGGCAGTGGCAGTCTGGAAATTGTCGAAACCAAATGGCTGACCAGCTTTTGTTTTAAAAATGCCAATCCATGAAGCACCGCAATCTGTACTGATACTTGCAGTTACGGAATCTGAAGCCCCAAATCCAAACGACCCTGCAAGGTCATTTTTCAGGCGTATATCAAAACTCAGTTGGCTATTGGTCGGAAGAACTTCGGTGGCTGGTGCAATGGCAAAACTGCTGCGATTTCCACTGTAAAGGTTGGTTGAAAGTGATCGGGTTGAGTTTGTGCCGCGTACGCGAACTTTAAAATCGCTGCCTTGGCTTTGCTCTACCAACCATCCTGCAGGAATTCCGCTCGGAAGATTGTCGAAGTTAATTACTGCCGGAATGCTCAAAGGTGTGGTGGCGCCAATGTATACATAGCGATAAGAAGCTGTGTCGTTTGCAACTGAAAATCCATCTTCTGATGGAAGAACGGTTCTTACCATCACTTTAATCGCCGAATTTGGGTTGATGGTTACCGCATCAAATGTGATTAGACTTGAATCTCCTGCATTGAGGGCTGGTGAAAAATTGAAATTCTGTACCTGTGGCGTTCCGTTGTTTACGCTTACAGAAATAGGAGATGAAGCAATCAGTGAATCTCCCTCATTCTTGATCCAGGCTTTTACAGCAAAACTTGTTTGAGAACAATTGGGGTTGTTCTGATTTTCTACGATCACACGGCGCGCTCCAAGATCAAAGGAATTTCCTTGATTCAGGGTAAGGTCGTCTAAATGAAAATTATAAGTTCCTGCGGGTGCTGTGCCTTTGTTGCTTACATGCACCGCAATTTGAAATGGACCGGATACTGCAGGAATTTGAACGGAGTAACCTTTCTTAGAATTTGAAAGTGCGCCACCTGTTACTGAATTATTGTCGAATGAATAAATCGTGTTCCAGGTCTGACCGCAATTGTCGGAAATTAAAAACCGAATCTCGTCATTGTCAATTCCATTTGCAAGTGGGTTGATGGTGTCAAATCCTGTGATGGCGGCCCGAAATTTCAAACGCAAATTTGTCGAAGGTTGGAACGCCGGACTCACAAGCCAATCGCTTATGGTATCAGAGCTGAAAGCCTGCACAGCAATCGAACTTGTTGAAGAGGAAAATTGGGTACCAGCGACAAATCTTCCATCGTTGGTTACCGGCTTGTTTCTTCCACGGTAGGATTTCCACCCTTTTGCAATGAATTCATTGAAACTTCTAATTGGTGCTGAAGGTGTTGCAATGCTTGCAAAAACCGTTGTTTTGATGGAAGCTGTGTCGTTTATGGCATAAATGCCGGTATCCAATGGGATTTCAGACCAAACTTTAATATTCACTGGTCCCGGTGTGCTCAGGTCTACGGTTTGGCTGAGGTTAATGATTCTTGACTGGTTTTTGGCAAGTGGTGGATTAAGGCTTAAAGTACCATTCTGTGCGGCAGCACCATTGATTTGAACTTGGTATGGAATGCTGGTTTCAGTACTGTCGCCATAATTAAAAATGCGCACCTGAATCGGCTCATTAATTGTTCCAGGACATCCAAATGCAACTGAAGGAGAAAGGCTTAACTTGTCTAGTCCAATATCATGGGCAGTTTGTGCAGGATTGTAGAAAGTATAATTCAATCCGTTATCTGGCAGGAAAGTTGGTTGAAAGTCGGTTTGGATGGTTCGGTCTAGCGATTTTATAGAGCTTGCCCAGGTTTCAGCTGCCAGTACATTGGCTTTTCTCATTTGCACCACATTATAGGCATTTCCTCTTATTCCAACAGATGCCAAACGGTTGTTTGCTGCTTTTTGAAAAGCGCCATACGAGAAAACAACCTTGTTGCCGTTTTCTTGCAGGCGAATCTGAAAATTGAAATTGTCATCTCCAATTGTTGCAAGGTAAATTCGGAATTTCTTCCATTGGACAACGCATTCTCTGTTGGGCTCAGTGCCCGTGGTAATAAAACTCAACTCTGATCCGGTTTGTCCCTGCAAGTCAAGATGCAAAGCTGCCAGCATATTGGCATAAAACGCGGTATCAGGTAGGTTGAATGGAGTACCAGTGAATGCAGACGAGACACTGTTTGGAATGCTGAAAATATCATTTCCTAGTGTCACATATCCATTCGTGCCAACTGCAAAACGGGTAAATACTTGTCCATTAAATGAAAATGGAAATCCGATTGGAAATCCAGCCCCGGCGGTAGTATTGGTAGCACCTATGGTAGAAGCGTTGAATACTTCTTCATCTATGGCAATAGTACCCAAAACGGTTCCTCCCGATATTTCGGTGTAGGTTCCGACTTGTTGTTGGAAAAAGTAGTTTTTAACGCTGTATTGCGCCGTTGCAAAATTTGACAATCCACTAAGGATGGCTACAAAAATTGCAGTAATCGCAAATTGACTTTTTAAGGAATTGTTTTTCATTGTCTTGAACGATAAAATGGTATCAGTGCAAATAAAGTAAAGCCTTCAGCTTTATACAACAATATTGAGTAGGAAGCTTTGTAATTCTTCTTCGGAAATGTCGATTTCAAAGGTCTTCAACTTTCCTGTTGAGCCGGCAGCCAGTCGAATGGATGATTTTGGAATTTTCAGAAGACCTGCCAGAAAAATGACAATGGCCTGATTGGCTTTTCCTTCTGTAGCTGGGGCGGCAACACGAAGCCACAATGTTCCATCCTCATTTCTTCCCAATCCATTTTTTCTTGCATTTGGCTTTACAAGAAATCTCAATTTTTCCATGGCTTCCTTAGAAGCTGGCGATTATCGAAGCAGAAACGCCGGAGCTTGCTGGAACAACCCTGCAAACACCTCCAACGCAAAACACACCTGCACGCTGCCTTCCTCCTGAAATGGAAATTCGAACGGTTCCTTTGGTATAACCAATGGTTGCGCCGGGATAATGGAAGCGCTTGTTTTTATCTATATTTCCATAATTGTATTCATCATAAATGGCTGCAAAATAATTGGAGCCAATCTGGTACTCCATTAAGAACATGGCCCAGGAGTTGAAGTGCTGTTTCGTGTAAAGGTGCTGGAGTTCCCACCGAAGCGTGTGCTTGGGCTTAAATTTCCAGGAAAGGTCAGCCACTCCAATGTGGGCAAAAATATCAGACTTAGTATCAATTCCCTGAACGGCTTGTTTGCTGGCTTCAATAAAAATGTATGTGCAAATAAGCTTCATACTTGAGTTCAGTTTCTTGCTCATCTCAACACTCAGATTCTGGTAGAGTGTTTTCTTTCCGGGTTCTAAAAAAGGCGAGTTGAATTGAATTACATCTCTTGCCCCACCATTAAGGGAATCTCTGTGAATGTCGTTGATGCGGGAATAATTAATGGAAAAGTTGGTTCCAGTACTTCCACCAAGGAAGCTTCCCACTGGAGCATTGTAAAAAATGTCTGATTGCAGCCCCATTTCGCCTTGTGGTTGGGTGGCATAAGGATAAAGCGTTGCCAGCCTGTATGTGTGCTGGGGTGTAAGTGGCGGCAGATAGTTGATCAAAAGATCGTTGAGGTTGGCATTGCGACTGCTTCTAAAGTCAAAGTTGTCTATGCGTTTTGCTCCGAGTGAAATTCCAAATCCTTTGGTGGTATAAACACCATTAAGAAGCAGCGCTTGTCCGTAACGATAACTATTGTTGTTGGTCTCTCCGGGATCCTGACTTTTCCAGGCATATTCTCCTTCCAGACTAAAGTTGTTGTGGTTTACTTTTATCCTGCTGGAAATTGCAGAAACATTTTCAGGTAATTTATAGCTTGGATTGTCATCCGCCTGATACTTGCTTACAGCGCCAAGGCCTACCGTGACATTATAAGGACTAAATTCAAATTTAGGGATGAGCTCGTTGAGCGAGAATTCAGCATCGATACCCCTCACAATTCCAGGGCTTTTGTCGAAAAAAAATCGCTGCTTCCCGGCAAAGGCTTTCAAGTGAATTCCTTCCAGAATGTTGTAACGCAATCGAACCCCATCCACAGAATTGTCGAAGCCAAGTCCCCATTCCCAATAGCTTCGATAAATAAGTCCGTTGCCAAATTGCTCATAAAAATTACCAAGGGTTACAGATAAATCTTTCCAACGGTAATTCACAAATCGGAATGGAATGCCTGTTCCGTTTAAGCGCTTGTCGTAGCCCAGAAGTGCAGGCTGATAGTTTTCAAATCGAATTCCACCTGAAAGATTGCCTCTGTCGTAAAGGAGGTTTAAATAGGTGTTGTTGCCTACTTTTTCTTGGAATTTGGGTCCAATTTTCGGGTCGTAAAAATAGTACTGAGCATCCGTTTGAAAGTCGCCGTGTATGTAGGTCGCTTCTTGGCCCTCAGTATTTTCCTCCTGTGCCCGAATTGCTTGTGAATAAAAAAAGGAAATCCCCAGAAAAAGGGCCAGCCTTAATTGGAAGAATTTATTTTTCACTTTAATTCCTGCTGCTATTCTTTTTAAGGATTTCGTAAAGTTCATCCTCATCGCCTGGCGCATACGAGTTGTGCTGCCAGATAATTTCACCCTTTGGATTCAAGACAAATGTATGTGGGATGTTGTTCACATTAAGAGCGCGCTTGAAATCGGAATTGGAATCCAGAATAATATCATATTCCCAGCCTTTTCCATTTACAAGCGGACCAACTTTTGAAGTATTTCGGGTATCATCAATCGTAACAGCCACGATTTTAATTCCGAGTTCTTTTTTCCATTCAGGGTAATGGTCTTTGATGGTATTAAGTTCCAAAACACATGGCTTGCACCATGTAGCCCAAAAGTTAATTACCGTAAGGCCTTCCTTATTGAGGAGTTCAGATGAATTGATGGTTGTGCCATTTAAAGTTTGGAGTTTTACGGATGGCAGTTTTCTGAGAGCTGTTTCCGATTGGGCAAAGCTGAAGTTTACCAGGAACAGCGAAAAGAATAGAAGTGTATTTCTTAAGTAGTTCATAAATAGGTAAAAAAAAGCCCGGAGAATTTCTTCCCCGGGCAAATTTTTCAAAGGAATTATTTGATCACAATCTTCTGCACCGGAGAAGCCATTCCTGGAGCCTCCAGCCTTAGCTGATAAACACCTGCGTTTAGTTTCTCGATGGAAAGAACTTGCTCAGCATTTGAATTGTTTACAGACTGGCGAAGAACTTCTTTGCCGCTCAGGTCAGAAAGGATGATGGTTTTTACTTCACCTGTTACTGGAACCATTAGATTGTTTTTGGCCGGATTTGGGTAAGCAAGTTTCACATTCTCAATGATGCCTGCAACCGAACTTGGAGCAAGGGTTGAAAGAGCTGCCGCATTCGAATTTTTGCTGCAACCATCTTTGCTTACGATGCAACGGAAAATGTGTCCGTTGTCTGTAGCACTCACATTGGAAACAGATAGTGTAGCAGCTGTAGTTCCACTGTATTGACCACCTTCACTAAGGTCTGAAAATCCAGCGCCGGTGTCTTTCTGCCATTGCCAGCTTACTCCTGTGGTTGTGCTGGCTGTTGTAAATGTTGCAGTAGTTCCATAAACAGCGCTTTGGTTTACTGGCTGTGCGCTAACTACCGGACTTGGAATTACATTAACTGTAAATGAATTGGAAAGGGCTGAGCCATTTGGCTCTGTGGTCTGAAGGAAGTAAGTGCCAGCAGTGGTCACAGAAATGGTTGCTGTAGTTGCACCGTTGCTCCAAAGGTAAGAGGTGGCTGGACTAGCAGTTAATGTTGCAGAAGTTCCCTGACAAATGGAATTTCCATTAGAACCTGTGATTGAAGCTGAAAGCGATGCATTGCCTTCAAACCATCCGTTAATTCTTCCAAAGAGTGTATTGCGAAGGTTGTTGCCTGCTGTGGTGGTTGAAAATGATTCCATACGGAAACCGAGATAAACCAATTTCCAGTTGTCACCATAATTGTAAATTCCAGCAAAATCAGAATCAGAATAATCTAGGAATGCCTTTGCATTTGCAGCAGTACCAGAAACACCAAGTTTGTCTGGATAACTTCCTGTGCCTGAAAGCACTTGGTTGCTTGGGAAGAATGGTGCCATCAAAGTGTCATCAAGGTTTTTAGTCACAGTTACTGCTGTAGCACTTCCGTCGTCGATGTATTCAGCGCCCATGTAATCAGCAAAAAATGCAGCGGTGGTTGGATCTGTGCCTTGACCAACATCATACCCGATGTCCTGACCCATAATCAGCAATTTACCACCGGAATTGAGGTAATTTTGAAAAGATTCGGAACGATAAGCGCCCAAAGTACCACTGTAAGCGGCTCCGGTTGTGTAAAACAGTTTTCCAATATTGATGGCATTCAATCCAGCTGAATCTAAATCAGCTGATTCGACA
Organism: Cytophagaceae bacterium; assembly: GCA_947441055.1. Classification (GTDB taxonomy): domain Bacteria; phylum Bacteroidota; class Bacteroidia; order Cytophagales; family Flexibacteraceae; genus CAMDMI01. The sequence goes on from CANETC010000013.1 coordinate 11,247, forward strand.
GCATTTAGAAAACAAGCTGGTTCCTGAAGAAGTGTGAATACCTGGTTAAATCTTGCGGTAGCAGTACCGGCAAGATCAAGAAGTAAAATATTAGAAGGAGTTACCGCGGTAAAATCAAGTGCATTCTTTACCGAAGGATTGATGGTTTCTGAATTGGCTTCAACTTTGAAACTCATCTTTTTGTTAAGCAAAGCATCGTTGGAACCTGTCAACTTAAATACAATATCCTTAGATGTGTTGGAAGCAAGTGGAATGCTTGCAGAATCAGAATATTCAATACCATCTGCCACAATCTTGGCGGACCAGCCTGCAGGAAGCGTACCAGCAGAAGCTTTTAATTTGATATTCTGACTTGCTTCTGCTTTTGAAATTATCTGGAAACCAAAAGAAACATCGTTTCCGGCTTTAATTCTAACTGATTTTTGGCCAGCAGGTCTTGAAATTGAAAGCCAAGGACGAGGCTCATCGTATCCAGCACCAAGAACTTCTTTGGTTGAATTGTTTTGAACGAATGCAATGGCTGCTGCCTGACCAAGATTGTAGTAAACCGGGGTTCCATTGGCCCTTTTAAGCGACCATTTAAATGTAAATTGCAAGCTGTCTCCGGCTGCAAGTGCAGGTAGGGTTGTACCAGCCGCAGAAGGGAACATTTTCTTCATCACACTTTCAAATTTCTTTTCTCCATTTGAACCTGGAGCAGTGGCAAATTCAATTTCACGCTCAATGGCAGCTACATGCAATACATGGCCTGCAGGAATTGCATTGATGGCCCTTACTTTCGCTGTAACTAGGAGAGAATCACTTGCCGGAGCCGGATTGGAAAGGATTAAGTAAGAAACTTTGGTTGCAACGCCTGGGCTTGTTGAGTTTCTGGTGTTAATAATTGACTGCGTTACTCCACCCGGACTACCATTGTATACATTGCCATCCATTACAGAATTTGGAACACCATTTACTGCATAATAATTTACACGACTTTGAACATCTGTTGGATTTGCGGCATTCATAGGGTCAACTCCAGGCCATGATGTCTGGTATTTTAGTGCCACAATCTTCACCGAATTTTGATCGAGAAGCGCATTGAGAGCTGGGTTCTGCGAAGCACATGGCCCACAAGAAGCCTGTGTAAAGTGTTCGAGCAAAACTAAGCGCTGAGACACGGCAATGGTTGAAATCGCCATGAAGGAAAACAATAGCAATACTTGTTTTTTCATTGGTATATAAAGGAATGTTGAATTAAAGCCCAAACTTACCCAACGGATTTCCATTTATCAAACAGGTAATCGAATAATCAATCAATTTCCCGAATTTTCTTTGTTGAAAATTAAAATCACTGAGATTTGATTCTGTAAATCAGGAATCTAATATTTTTTTCAGGAGATACTATGCAATGCGAAACAAAGTTTGAATGATCATTTCAGCGCCTTTTTGGTCGTTAAAACCTTGTAATGCTCCAATTCTGCTGATTGAATTCTCAACTGAAAATGGAGTGTTTTTTAGAAAACTTACTTGTTCATTCAGCTCTGAGGCTTTTCTGAACAAGGTGCAGTAATTTTCAAGCCCAGTTCCTTCCACCATCATTGGATTGGTGAGTACAAATCGTCCGTTGAAAAGGGATTTTATCAGTTTTAATTTTACACCTGTAGATTGGAAAGCTGGTAAAATATGGATGTGGGCCTCCCGGATTAAGCGATTCATTTCATTCGCCCTTGGATTTTCAATCAGTTGAAAACCAACCCTGTTTGCCAATAAATTTTTCATGGCTGCTCCTGGTTTTTTGCCAGCGATTATCAGTGGGAATTCGGCAGAAACTTTGAGGTTTGCCAAAAGCCATTCAACTGCCTCCTCATTTTCGGGTACCGATAAATTTCCATGATACAGCATGAAAGATCCGGTTCCGGGGTCTGCCTGCATTGCAGAAACACCATGAAACGGGAAAAGGAGTGAAGTTTGAGGGTATCTGCTTTCCAGGTATTCCGTTTCCGTTTTGCTAATGGCAAAAATATGGTTGGCATGCACCAAAACGGATTCAAATCGTTGAAGCCTTTTTGATTCCACCGCATAGTAAATGGTTTTCAGGGTTTCGGTTGAATGGTCGAAAAGACCCCGATAATATTGCCATTCCACATTGTGCATCCGCACCGCCTTTTGCTTGTTTTTCAAAAGAGGGTGGTCAAGATAAGCGCAGGTGTGCAGGCCCTCAAACAAAATTGGATGTTCATCCGCAGAAAGCCTCTCCAGTAGATCTGGATTTATTCTTGAGCCCACGATGTATGGAACCCGGCTTACAAGTCCTGTATAAATCTTCTTGCGTGGGTAATAATGAACCGAAGCACACAACTTATCTAGCTCATCTGAAGCCTTTCTGCCGTACTGAAATGTGTGTAAATGAATTCGAACTCCAGCCTCATAAAGGGCCTTCATTTTATAATAAACATCAATTACACCTCCATAATCCGGAGGATATGGAACATCAAATGAAACAATATGTAACTCGCGTTCAGCCAATAATTGAAGCGCTTTGAAATTGAAGCGCGGCTGCAAATATCAAAAAAAGCCCCTTATGAAATGTCATCCCGTTGCATATTGCAAGCCATCCCACAGCTTATGAGGCGCTTACTGCTGTTTTTTGGTTCTTTGATTTTAACTGTTTCCTCAATTCAGGCACAGTCAACCTTCCTCCCCTTGGATCCTGATATTTACCATTGGATTGATCGGGCAGACATCCGAACTTTTGGACTTTCTGGGCGGTTTCAGTCCGGATTCAGGACCCTTTCAAGGGAGTCAATCAACCAATTGATGGACACACTTTCTTTGAAGTCGGGGCTTTCTGCATCAGACAGATTTCAAATAAGGTATTTCAGGGAGGTGAATTCCGAATTCTCCATTCCCGACTCTTCCGGACTCAGGAAGCCATTTCTGAATTCTTTTTTTAAACGAAAAGCAGATATCCTTTCTTATCAGGATTCTGTTTTTGACCTCCATGCCAACATTGCGGGTTATGGTTCTATGGGTAAAAGCTCAGGTGGTGATGGGGATTTTTTAATCAATTCAAGAGGCGTAGAAGTGCGGGGGACCATCGCCAAAAAGGTGGGTTTTTATTCTTATATGGCAGACAATCAGGTTATTTTGCCAGATTATGTTGGAGATTGGACAGCCCGGTTTGGCTCTTTACCGCACGAGGGTTTCTGGAAAAGAACCGGCCTTAATGGGTATGATTTTTTCTCGGCCAGGGCTTATATTACTTTCAATGCTGGAAAATATATTGCCTTTCAGGCAGGCCACGATCGCCTTCAAACTGGTTATGGATATCGGTCCATGGTTCTTTCCGATTTCTCAAATCCTTATACTTTTCTTCGGGTCAGTACAAAGATTTGGAAGGTAGAATACACCAATTTGTTTGCGAGTTTAAAGACAGACGTGAATGCATTGTCCACTGGAATTCCGGGCAACAAGAGAATTCCTGATAAACTTTTTGTCTTTCACCGGCTTGGAATCAATATTGGAAAGCGCGTTTCTCTTGGACTTTTCGAGGCAGTTGTGGCTGGAAAAGATCCGAATACAAGCGCAGGTGGGACTTTTCCGGATCCTTCTTATTTCAATCCGATAATCTTTTATAGAGCCATTGAGCAGAATTCGGGTAGTCCCGACAATGCTGGTCTTGGACTTGATTTGAAAGTCTCTGTTTCCAAATCCATCAGGGCTTATGGGCAGTTTTTTCTGGATGAGTTTTTGCTCAAGAAGTTTACGGAAGGCAAAGGATGGTGGGGCAATAAATATGCAGTTCAGGCAGGAGTGCATTACATCGATGTGGCGGGAATTCGGAACCTTGACTTACAGGCGGAATTCAATTTAGCACGGCCATTTACTTATTCTCATCAAAGCAACTACAGTTCTTATTCGCATTACGGTCAGCCATTGGCACATCCTCTGGGCGCCAATTTCAGAGAGGTGCTGGCAATATTGAGGTACCAGCCAGTTCCCAGGGTGCAGGCGAGTGCCAAATTGATATATTTTGAAAGAGGGCTTGACAGCAGCTTCGCTTCCAAAAGTTATGGGAGTGATGTGCTAAAGTCCTACTACTTACGGGCCAAGGAATCTGGTAATTTCCTTGCACAGGGAGTTTTGCAAAAAGTTCTATTTCTCGATTTTACATTAAGTTGGCAGCCTTGGACCAACTTTTTTCTTGATATCAAGCATGTGATTCGAAGTGATGAAAGGTTTGGTTCAATTTCTCCTTCGCCTAAATCCGGTTATACATCTTTGTCAGTCAGGTGGAACATTGCCCAGCGTGGTTATGAGTTTTGATTTTTCGAAATCTGTCTGGCTTTTCAATGTTATTTTTCAGTAGTTTTTTTTTACAGACACTATCTAAAAATAGTGCAAATGGGTTTGTGATGGTTGAAAAGTAGAATCATCCAATAATTCCAGATTCTTACAACTTTAGGGTAAAATGGTTTTGACGGCCGTTACCCAAAATCTAAAAATTTCCATAAAAAATGGGTTAAATTTTTTTTGTCTGGTATTTTTTGAATGCCGCAATAAGCTAGTAAATCTTCCTTACTGATGATGGTTAACTTTGTTTTTATATCATAACAACTAAAACCTCATGGAAAAAATCATTTTTATCCTTGGGATTTTCATTCAAAATTTGGGAGTAAGTGCACAATCGAAATCTGAAAAATTTACAGACAAGCGAAATTTTCAGGAAAAAGATGCCGGCCAAAGTCTTTGGCAATTAAAGCGACAGGATAATGGGAATGGATCGAGTTTTTACAAGGTCCAAATCAATCTGTCAGAAATGAAAAGAATTTGGGAAAAAGAACCCGCTTCAATTTCAATACAAATTCCTGAAAAAAGCGGAAAAATCCGTCCGTTGAAATTTGTAAAAACAAGCTCGATAGATACCGGATTTTGCATCACAACTTCAGATGGACGAAAATTAACTGGAAAAGAGTTTTCCGGATTACACTATCGAATAAGTGGCGAGCAGGATTGTAAAGTTGGTGGAATTTCATTTCGCGAAGACGGTCTTATGGGGCTTATTGGACTACCATCCTGCAATATCAGTATTGGAGAGAAAGTCCCTGGTTCAGGAGATTACACCTTGTCGTATGATGAGGATAGTAAAATGCCAGCCTGGGATTGCGGCGCAAAAGATATGCCATCTAAAGAAAGTTTAAAAGTTGAAGCGACTTCCGATAAAGCCGCTTCTCTAATTTGTAAGCCTGTCAGGATTTACATGGAAGGTGATAGAGATATCTACTCAAAATCGGGGAACAGCCTTACTACTGCAGCGAATTTTGTGACAGGCCTCTTCAATGTTGTGGCCCAGGTGTATTTGAATGAAGGAATAACCATCCGGCTCGCAAGCATTTACCAATGGACAACAGCAGATCCATATGTGGCAATGACTTCCAGCAGTACTGTACTTACCAATTTTGTAAACAACCGTGCGGCTTCAACCGTGAACGCTGATTTGATTCATCTTCTGTCAACCAGGGCCGCATACATGGGTGGAATCGCGTATTTGAATGTATTGTGCAATCCTTTTTACAAACATGGTTTCTCCAATATTCATTACCAATATTCTGCATTGCCTGCTTATTCCTGGTCGGTGTATTGCATCTCTCATGAACTTGGTCATAATTTCGGATCAAACCATACCCAATGGTGTGGCTGGCAACTAACAAGTACAAAAACTGGGAGAATTGATTCCTGTTATGCAAGTGAAGGTTCCTGTGGTACCAATACAAAAGCCAGAGTGGGAACCATCATGAGCTATTGCCACCTTTCTTCCGGAATTGATTTCAACAAAGGGTTTGGTCCCTTGCCCCAAACTGCCATCCGAAATGGGCTTAATGCCGCAACATGCATTACATCAAGCACTTGCATGGGTGTGCCTACAGTTTCAGCCGACAGCCTTAGCAACAAAAATAATTCTTATAATCTAACTGTTTCAATTCCTGCAAACCATAATGCCACTTCCTGGGCATTGGTAGAAGGAACTACAACGATCAATTCTGGAACTTTAACCGGAACAACGGCCTACAGCACAACGGTACCAGTTACTGGCAAAGCCAATGGGAGCTACACCTACAAAGTGATTTTATCAAATGCGAGTTCTACCTCCACCGGAAACACCATCACAGTTGTAGTTGCGGTGCCTGTTGTAAACCCGGGTTCGGGTAGTGGAGTTTGTACTGCAAACGGACTTCAAGCTTGGTTTGGTTCAGATGGTAAAATGCGTTTCAAATTTGGAATTAGTTCTCCTTGCACCACTTATACGGTTCAGGTTTGCCGGTATAATCTTTATGATCCAAATTTGGTGCCTTCTGCTGGTGCAATTCCGGTTGCCTGTGGTGTGAGAAACAGCATGTCAGCCTATTCTCCTACTTCGGCAGAATGGGCACAAGGGTTTATAGAAAGAGTAGTAAATCCTCAGCCTACAAACCTAACTACCTCTGGAATGGGGAGTTTTTGGTACAGTGTTGATATTACTTGTAACAGCAATAGCTGCACCACAACCAACAGAACAAGAACTTATATTTTTGTACCGGGTATATAAAAAAAGACGATGAAATTTGCCTTGTAGCAATTAATAATCAATCGTTTATTGTTTAAAAAGAAAAGACACCGCTTGGTGTCTTTTCTTTTTAAACCTGAATAAAAAAAACTTTAAAGCCAGTCCCAAAAGCCGCTTAACAAGCTGAGATTGTTTAAACGGTCATGATTTCTTTTTCCTTATCGACAACCATCTGTTCGATTTTGGAAATATGTGCATCTGTTAGTTGCTGAACTTTTTCCTCAGCTTTTTTTACATCATCTTCAGAAACTCCATCCTTTAGTAATTTCCGCAGTTCTTCATTTGATTCTTTCCGGATGGAACGAATGCTAACTTTTCCGGCCTCTCCTTCATTCTTCACCTGCTTTACAAGGTCGCGGCGCCTTTCTTCTGTAAGTGGTGGAATAATGAGTCGAACTACTTCTCCATCACTTTGTGGATTTAAACCAAGATCCGAATTGATAATGGCCCTTTCAATATCTGAAATTAGCTTTTTCTCAAAAGGCCGGATGATGATGGTTCTGGCATCCGAGGTGTTAACCGTTGCCGCCTGATGAAGCGGAGTTGAAATGCCGTAGTAGTCAACATAAAGTCCATCAAGCATTGCTGGACTTGCTTTTCCGGCCCTGATTTTGTTGAACTCCAAACCGGTATGTTTGATGGCCTTATCCATCAAATCCTTTGCTTCATCCAGATACATCTGAATCTCTTCCATTTTCCAAAAATTATGATTGGTGGTTTGTTACAAGTGTTCCGATTTCTTCTCCTCGCACAAGACGCAGAAGATTATCCGCTTTGTTCATGTCAAATACAATGATGGGCAAGCCGTTTTCTTTGCAGAGTGTAAAGGCTGTCATGTCCATTACATTAAGTCCCATTTCATAAACCTGATCGAATGATACGCTGTTAAACCTCGTTGCATTCGGATTTTTTTCTGGATCGGCAGAGTAAATCCCATCCACCCGGGTTCCTTTTAAAACCACATCTGCGTCGATTTCGATGGCACGCAAACTTGCGGCTGAATCTGTTGTAAAAAATGGTCTTCCGATTCCTGCACCTAAAATTACCAAGCGGCCTTTTTCCATGTGCCGGATTGCCCTTCTTCGAATGAAGGGTTCGCATACTTCATCAATTTTCAGCGCAGACATCAAGCGGGTATAAATACCTGCATTTTCACAGGCGCCCTGAATTGCCATTGCATTAATCAAGGTTGCCATCATGCCCATATAGTCTCCGGTTGCCTTTTCTATGCCAGCACCCTTTGCATCCTCCCCCCTGAAAATATTGCCTCCTCCGATTACAACAGAAATCTGCACGCCCAGGTCGTACACCTTTTTGATTTCACTTGCATATAACTTGAGCATTTCAGGGTCTATGCCATGGCCTTTCTTGCCCAGCAAGGATTCACCACTCAGTTTCAACAAGATGCGTTTGTATTTCATGATTTTTTTGGCTGCAAGGCGAGGCAAATATATGCGTTTGGCCTATTCCTTGCGAAATATTCGACACTTAGATCTCGAATTGCAATTTGGCTGAGTTTGGTTGTGAGATTTTATAAAATTTCGCTGAGGGTGATTTTAACATTTATTACAAATCAATTAACACTCGAAGCACTAAACCTCAATCCTTTCCTGCGCTCTCAGGACCAAACAATTAAAATTATGAAAAACTTAATTCTCCTTATCTTACTTACCGGATTTCAATATTCCGGGAGCGCAAATTGCAATCAGCAAGCACAAAAAAATCCCTGGCGCAAATACCATCGTCCAAAACAACATTGCCTCAAGCCGGAACACAGTCGTAGGTTCCAAAAGTCAATGTTCGGAATTTCAAGGCTGCCTTTTGGCGCCTTTTGTCTGCCTCATGGTCGCCGGAATGTTTTTTTTCATGACGGCTACTTCTATCGTAAGAGCTCCTCTTGCTATTCCATGATTCCAGCACCAGTTGGGATTTTTATTCCCAGACTTCCATTTAATGCATTAAAAATATTTCACAGTGGTCTTGCCATTTGGTTCCTCGCTGGTAATTTCTACCGGGAATCCAACAAGGGATTTATGGTGATTGAAACACCTTTATGAATTCGGGTTCCAGAGCTTCCAGAGGCAGATTTGGAACCGATATTCCTAGAAGGAGAAAAATTCTTCCTCTTTAACAATGTCCTTTGGAAGAAAAGGGAAAGCCGGCATGCCTTGTATTTTGAGGCAATTGATTATTGGCAATCCTGAATCAAATCATAAAAAGTCATGGGGCAGTTTCCATTCGCCTTTTTCATATTTGTGGGATGAAAAAAGTACTTGTTACAGGAATATCCGGCTTTTTAGGTTTGCATATTGCGGCTGAAGGACTTCGGCGGGGGTATGCAATTCGGGGTACGGTTCGGAGCGAAGTCCAAAAACAGGAGGTGCTCAAGTTGTTTTCCAGCTTGATGCCGGAGGGGCGAATTGAAATATGCCTGGCAAATTTGCTTCAAGCGGAAGGTTGGGATAAAGCAATAGAGGGCTGCGAAGGAATTATGCATGTGGCCTCTCCATTTATTCTTGAAATTCCGAAACATGAAGATGATCTGATTAAACCGGCTGTTTTGGGTGTGAAAAATGTAATGGAGGCTGCCTTACGGCAGGGGGTTCACCGGATTGTTCAAACTTCTTCTATAGTTGCCATAATGTATGGCCACGACAGAAATAAAACCCATTTCAATGAAGATGATTGGACAAAATTGGTGGGTCCTACCATTTCATCCTACACCAAAAGTAAAACACTTGCAGAACAGGAATTCTGGGCTATCGGGCATCAAAATCCAAGTTTGCAATTGACTGCCATCAATCCCGGTTTTGTTTTGGGGCCTTTGCTGAATAAGGATCCGGGCACTTCTGTTCAGGTTTTATTGAAAATGATGAAAGGCGAATATCCGGGTGTTCCTCGTTTGGGGTTTGCAACTGTGGATGTGCGGGATGTTGCCGCATTACATTGGAATGCACTCGAGCAAAACATAAGCATTGGCAAGCGTTATCCAGCAGTTTCTTCAACGGTCTGGTTTGCCGAATTGGCGCAGATGATTCTGGATTTCAAGCCTGAATTTTCTTCCAAGGTAAAAGCGCGGCAACTACCAGATTGGTTTGTCCGGATTTTTGCACTATTTGATAAACCAACTCGCATGATTTTGCCTGAGCTGGGATTTTGCGCCCATATTTCCGGAGAGCTTGCTGCTCATGACCTTGGGTTTAAACCCAGACCGGTTGTGGAATCTGTAAATGCTTCGGTAGATTCCATTATTGAAAGGGGCCTGATTAAAGTCCCAGGATGATTCATTTCTCTGGGTATTTATAAGCAAAGGCCTTGTTGATTTTTAATCAGGGGATTATAATTTTACAAATTTGAACTCTTCTCAAATAGAATGGAGAAATATCTTGGAATAGACATTGGCGGGAATCATGTAAAAACGGCTTTGGTAGGCTCGGATGGTACAATACATGATTTTCAGAGTTACCCCACTGCACAGCTCAAGGAAAGTGGAGATTTTATTTCATCCCTTTTGGATGTGATCGCCTACAAACTTGTTGGTCATAAAGAAGTGCAGAGAATTGGAATCGGTCTTCCTGGGATGATTTCCAGAAACAGGCATGTGCCAATTGATATTCCTTCCATTCCTGAATTGAACGGGCAACCCTTGTATCTGCGCTTAAAAGATCGATTTCCGGAAAAGGAGTTTTTTTTGGAGAATGATGCAAATGCAGCGGCCCTTGGTGAATTGTTGTTTGCTTCACAGGATCTGCCCCATAACTTTTTGTTCATTACACTTGGAACAGGAATTGGGTCTGCTTGTGTGCTGGATGGCCGGATTTTTTCCGGAGGTGATGGAAATGGACTTGAACTTGGACACATTCCAAGTAGAAACAACAAACGCCTCGAAGCCAATATCGGTAAGCAAGGCGTAATCAATCTGGCTAGCAATAGGCTCGCAGAATTTCATGGTGAAACCCTTATTTCAAGAGATCAGCCCATGTCCGCCACCAAGCTTGTGGTTACTGCATCAGATGGAGACCTTTTTGCGCGTCAGGTTTTTAACGAAGTAGGTGAAATTCTTGGAGAAGGTCTGGTTGCCCTGGTACGGATATTGGATGTAAAAACAGTTGTAATCGGAGGCGGACTTTCGGCCAGTTTTGAATACATCAAGCCCGGTGTGCTTCGGGTAATGAATTTGTTGCTTCCTGGTTATTATACCAATTCATTGGATTTCAGGCTTGCTTCTTTAGGCAACGACGCCGGCGTACTTGGCGCTGCTTCTCTTTGTCAGGAAGCAACATCTGAAACCTTATCCAATAAATCGATGTAAGGAATTGACATGGTAGCAAGAAATTGATTCAGATAGATGTGGCTTATTTGACCTTCCAAAATCAATCATTCACCCGTCATTAAATATCTGGCTCCAATGAAAAGCCTTAAATCAATTTACGAACTTCACAAAAAACTCGAGGACGATCAGATAATTATTGCCTATGAAGGCGAGTTGAATCCCCAAATTACAAATTCAGTTTTAACGCTTACTGAGAAAAATCTGGATAAGAAAATCCCTACAACCCAGGTTCGTAGAAGAGCATTTCACATTGCAGTTGAATGTCTTCAGAATATTTCTACCCATTCTGAAAAGATTGAGAAATATCCCAACAGTATTTTTCTAATCGGCCAGGAAGGCAATGAGTTTTTTGTCAGTTCCGGAAATGTGATCAATTCCGACAAAGTTGACAGCCTTCAAAGGCGCTTGGATCAGATCAACAATCTCGACAAAGAAGGTCTGAAGCAATTGCACATGCAGGTGATCAAAGAATCATTGCTTAAACAAGAATCGTCCAATGCCGGTTTGGGCTTAATCAGCATAGCAAGAAAATCTGGAAAGAAAATCGGCTACCAGTTTGTGGAGATGGATTCCGAGAATTCGTTTTTTTCTTTTCAGGCATCCTTTTTAAAAGAACCAGAAGCAGTTTAACAGATATGGAGAAATTAATCAGATTTGGAAGCCCTGAAACACCGGATATTAGCCTGAATCCCATTTTAGGAAGGCTGGAATTTTCGGGAAAGTCATTGCCGGAAGATTCTGACACATTCTTCAAACCTGTATTGGCCTGGATAGATGAATATCTGGCATATCCGGTTCCCAATACTGAGATCGAAATTAAACTCGATTATTTTAATACTTCCACGAGCCTGGTCTTGATGAAGGTTTTCAACAAGTTTCAGGAAAAGGAAAATGTTGTGGTTCGTTGGTACCACCTTCCGGAGGATGAAGACATGTTGGAAAGTGGAAAAGAATTTGAAGTTCTTTCAAAACTGAATTTTGAGTACCACGAATTCCATTAAAATTTTCCCTTAGGTTTTGATTAGTTTTGAAAGAGGTTCAGTTTTGAGCCTCTTTTGTTTTAAATATGAGTGAAACCAGTCCGGTAGTTTGTATAGTAGGAGCGGGGTCCTGGGCCACAGCCCTCTGCAAGATTTTTTCAGATTCCGGACTCCGGATAAACTGGTGGTTTCACAGGAATGATGACGCGAAACACTTTGTTGAAACAGGCCACAATCCTCGATATCTTTCTGATGTGGATTTCACAGGGAAATCGGTCACCGCCATGGTTGATTTGTCGGAGGCAATAAAGTCTTCGGATATTGTCTTGATAGCAGTACCATCGGCCTATGTGGCCTCGGTCCTCGAAGGCCTTGACAAAGATATTTTCCGTGGAAAGAAGTGTATTTCTTCCGTAAAGGGCATTCTTCCTGAGCAGCTGGAGCTTGTTACAGATTATTTAAAAAACCAGTTTGGGGTAGCCTTGGATTCCATGGCCGTAGTTGGTGGACCTTGTCATGCCGAGGAAGTAGCCCTTGAAAAGCAGAGTTACCTTACTGTTGCTTCAAAAGATCTGGAATATGCTGAAATGTTGAAGGCTTTAATGAAGAGCCGTTATATCAGCGTAAAAGTATCTTCAGATCTTGATGGAATTGAATGGGCTGCGGTTTTGAAGAATGTGTATGCCATAGCTTGCGGTGTTTGTCACGGTCAGGGTTTTGGGGATAATTTTCAATCTGTTCTGGTGTCCAATGCGATGCAGGAGATGCAAGTATTTTTGGATGCCCATTCGCCGGGGAAGCGAAATACATTGGAATCGGCGTATTTGGGGGATCTTTTGGTGACAGCCTATTCAACATTCAGCAGGAACCGTACTTTTGGAAATATGGTTGGACGCGGGTACACAATTCGGGCTGCGCAATTGGAACTAGGAATGGTGGCAGAAGGTTATCATGCCATAAACGGCTTACACAGCATGTGTCAGCGCCTCAACATTTCTCTGCCCATTGCGGAAACCATGTACGGAATTATGTATAAGAATGCTCCTGTCAGAGAAAGCATTTCAAGACTTAAGTTAATTTTGTCCTGATTTTAGTAGGGTCTGATAAAACCATTCAGGCCCAAATCCCTAAGACAAGCCATTTCTTCTTCTGCCGATTGCCTGGACGGGTATTGATGAAGCATAACCCTGTATAATTTCCCTTCCCTTACGGTTCCTACTTGCAGATACACATCTTTTATCCCTTTCAGGATTAGTGCCTGGCAAATTTCACGGGCAGAAACCAAATCAGTATGGGCGGCAATTTGAAATCCGAATCCTTCCGGATTTTTCATGTGCCCCCAATAATTGTAAGTGTTTCCCGGAAGGTAAAGCGCAGTATTTTGGACATCATTGCTCTGGAAAAATGACCTGACCGGGCCTAATACGATGTCTTTTCCGTTGACTACTTCTATCGCGACTCTGGCTGCACCATAACGCATTAAATCAATTGCCTTGGCGGCAGCCTTAGAGAGGTCAATAATTCTGGTTTTAACATGTGGGCCACGATCATTGATTTTCAAGATTACAGCCTTGCCATTGTGCAGGTTGGTAACTTTTACTTTTGTACCAAATGGAATCGTCCGGTGGGCAGCACTAAACTTATGAATGTCGAATTTTTCTCCGCTTGCTGTCCGCCTGCCATGAAAGGCTTCGGCATAATAGGATGCCCTGCCGAAAAACCGGATCGGATTCGTTTCCTGGGCATAAACATCCTGTAAAAGGATGATTCCAAGAAGTGAAAAAAGCCATATCCCTCTCATTTTCAGTTTTTTAACTAAAGACGAAGGGGCAAGATATTGCTTTTTTTTCGTTTAGCCTTTGAATAATGTGCATTGTGACGAGGAATGAACTATTATTGAACAAATTTTTTGTGCCGTGGAAGAAAGAAATGACCGCAATGAAATTTTTGCGAAGAGGGTAAAGGCAGGCAAGAGGACTTACTTCTTCGACCTGAAAGCGACGCGTTCCGACGATTATTACCTTACCATCACTGAAAGCAAAAAAAAGTTTGCCGATGATGGCACCTTTGTTTTTGAAAAGCATAAGATTTTCCTTTACAAAGAAGACTTTGAGAAGTTTATCGAAGCGCTTCAGGAATCTTACGACAAGGTAAAAGAACTGATGCCGGATTTTGATTTCTCCAGGCCTGCCAATCAGGCGGAAGATGGGGAAAGAGATTTCAACTGGGATTGAGTTACGGTAAAAAATGGGCATTTTTGCCATTGGAAAGTTGCTGAGTCTTCTTTCCTTTTCAACCCATGTTCGGACCCAAAATAAAATTCATTTTTTTTCTGCTTTTGACACTGTTTTGCACCACACTGGCAGGTGCAGAATGGATTACAGGTAATTTCTGGTTTGATTTTGGCCAGAAATTAAAACCCTTGGGTTGGCCTGAATTTCTGAAGGGCCTTCAGTTTTCAATTCCATTTATCGGTGTATTAACCGTTCATGAATTTGGCCATTACCTGGTGGCAAGGAAATACAAGGCCGATGTTACTTTGCCCTTTTACATTCCTGCTTGGCTTGGATTTTTGGGCATGCAAAGCCTTGGCACGATGGGTGCATTCATAAGCCTTCGTTCGAAACTCCGTTCCCGGATTGAATATTTTGATGTGGGACTTGCTGGTCCACTTGCTGGATTTATCGCAGCACTTTTTCTGCTTTGGTATGGCTATTCGCATCTTCCCGGGCTGGATTATCTTTTCAGCATACATCCCGAATATGCCAAGTTCGGAAATAATTATGCTGACTTTGTTTACTCAAACCCTGGCCAAAATCTGTTTTTGGGTAAGAGTTTGTTGATTCAGTTTTTCGAAACATATGTAGCTGACCCCGCTTTGATTCCGAATGGTTATGAATTAATGCATTACCCATTTCTTTTTGCAGGCTATCTCGCACTTTTTGTAACCGCTTTAAATCTTCTGCCCGTTGGGCAGCTCGACGGTGGCCATATCCTTTTTTCGGCCTGTGGTTCAAAATTGCACAGTGTCATTTCTCCAATCGTTTTTTGCAGCTTTTTGTTTTATGCAGGATTGGGCGCCCCAATGCCCGTGGATTTTAGATATGATGCATTTCTCGTTTCTAAGATGGGCGAAAATCTGCTTTTGCTCGGGGTGATCTATATCTCTGTTTCGAAAGTTTTTGATAAAGTTTCATCCAACATTGCACTGGCAGTTTCAATATTTGGACTTCAGTATATCATCAAAATTTTGATGCCCGACTTAGTTGGAAATCAAGGCTGGATCGTGTTTGGATTGATTCTGGGTCGTTTTTTAGGCATCTATCACCCGGAGGTGGAAGACAACAAACCGCTTGGGTTTGTACGAATTTTATTCGCTGTGCTTGCACTTTTGATTCTGATCACTTGCTTTTCGCCTAAGCCATTTGGTTGATCTGCGGTTTTTGTGGGCGGACGATTCTCAATTACATTTGCAGCTCTATTTTTTAGTCTCCCCAAGTAATGAGTGCATTGTATATGAAGGTAGCCGAGGTTCTATCAACCTCTCCCAAAGGCAAGGAAATTTGTGTAAAGGGTTGGGTTAGAACCCGTCGTGGAAATAAAAATGTGGCATTTATTGCCCTGAATGATGGAAGCACATTTCATTCCTTGCAGCTTGTAGCGGAGCTATCCGGTTTTGATGAAGAGATAATTCGCAGGGTTACAACAGGTTCCTGCATTTCTGCTACTGGTATTGTCGTTGAATCTTTGGGTTCCGGGCAAACGGTGGAAATACAAATGCAAACGCTAGAAATTCTTGGGGATTCAGATCCGGAGTCATATCCGCTCCAGAAAAAAGGGCATTCGCTGGAGTTTCTGCGTGAAATTGCCCACCTGCGTTTCCGCACAAATACTTTTGGGGCTGTTTTTAGAATCCGTCATGCTATGTCTTTCGGGATTCACAAATTCTTCAACGACAGAGGCTTTTTTCATATTCACTCTCCCATCATTACAGGTTCAGATGCGGAAGGTGCGGGTGCCATGTTCCGTGTGAGTACGATTGACCCGGCCAATCCTCCGAAAGACGAGACCGGTAAAATAGATTATAAAGAAGATTTTTTCGGCCAAGCGACCAACCTTACGGTTTCCGGTCAGCTTGAAGCCGAACTTGCCGCCATGGCACTTGGCCAGGTGTATACTTTCGGACCAACTTTTCGTGCTGAAAATTCCAATACAACCCGGCATTTGGCCGAGTTCTGGATGATTGAGCCGGAAGTTGCGTTTAATGAAATTAAGGAGAACATGGATCTTGCGGAAGATTTGCTCCGTTATCTGGTGCAATATGCAATTGACAATTGTGGGGATGATTTGAATTTCCTCAATGAGCAATACGACAAGGAACTATTAGACAGATTACGCTTTGTGGTGGACAACCGATTCGAGCGCCTGAGCTATACCGAGGCTGTTGAAATTCTGAAAAAATCAGGCGCCAAATTTGAATATCCAGTTGACTGGGGAACCGATTTGCAATCAGAACATGAACGCTATTTGGTGGAAAAGCATTTTAAAAAGCCCGTGATTCTGACGGATTATCCGAAAGACATCAAAGCGTTTTACATGAAACTGAACGAGGACGGAAAAACAGTTCGTGCCATGGATGTGCTGTTTCCTGGTATAGGTGAAATAATAGGCGGTTCCCAGCGGGAGGAGAATTACGATAAACTCAGGGCCCGTATGCAGGAGATGCACATACCTGAAGAAGAATTGTACTGGTATTTAGATACCCGCAAGTTTGGAACTTGTCCGCATGCCGGTTTTGGACTTGGCTTTGAGCGTCTGATGCTTTTTGTAACCGGAATGTCGAACATCAGAGATGTAATTCCATTCCCAAGAACGCCGCAGAACGCCGCGTTTTGATGAGAATTCTTTCAGGATTATGATTTTAATGGGCTGGAGATTTCCAGTCCTAACCGCGCCCCGGATAGCAACGGAAAGCCCGGAAGGAGTAAAGCGACTGAGGACTTGCAGTGAATAGCCGGAAATGGCGCCCCAAAAAGAAATTGATTGCAAAGCAGACTTATGATTGGGTTTGCTTTTCAGACCGGCTTTTATCCTGATTTTCTTCCATTTAGCAAATTCATTCACCGAATTGGAAATTCCCATTTGATAGTTTGGGTTTTCTGCCATTCCTTGCCTTTGAAAATAATTCTTATGAAAAACCGAATTCTTTACGCCCTGATCCTTTGCGCTGCTTTTTCGAACATGCAAGCGCAACCAAAATTTGTTGAAAAGGTAGTTAAAACCAAGCCTGATGAGCTGGTGATCCCTTACGAAAAATATGTTTTGCCCAACGGCTTAACCGTTTTGATCCATGAAGACCATTCCGATCCGGTGGTTCATGTGGATGTTACCTACCATGTTGGTTCTGCCAGAGAAGAGATTGGTAAGTCGGGTTTTGCGCATTTTTTCGAGCACATGATGTTTCAGGGCAGCGACAATGTTGGCGATGAGCAGCATTTTAAGATCATTACCGAAGCAGGTGGAACTTTAAACGGAACTACCAACCGCGACCGTACCAATTACTTCGAAACAGTTCCAAGCAATCAATTGGAAAAAATGTTGTGGTTGGAGGCCGACCGGATGGGATTTTTGCTCGATGCCGTTACCCAGCAGAAGTTTGAAGTTCAGCGGGCTACTGTGAAAAATGAGCGTGGTCAGAATTACGACAATCGTCCTGATGGACTTGTTCAGGAAACGATCTCCAGAAATATTTTTCCATACGGTCACCCATATTCCTGGCTAACTATCGGGTATGTTGAAGATCTCAACAGGGTAGATGTAAAAGACCTTAAGAACTTTTTTCTGCGTTGGTATGGACCAAACAATGCGGTTGTTACAGTGGGTGGTGATTTGAATACCAAAGACGCTTTGGCGCTTGTGAACAAATATTTTGGCAGCATCCCCCGTGGGCCTGAGGTGAACAGGACAATTTTGCCTGCCCCTGTTTTGGAGTCTGACAGATATGTGAGTATGGTTGATGATTATGCCAAAATTCCAATGCTCTATATGTCCATGCCAACTGTTCCGTTTTACTCTGCAGATGAGGCGGCGCTTGATTGTTTTGCTGATATTTTCGGCGGTAGCAATACTTCCATTCTTTACCAGCGTCTGGTAAAAACGCAGAAGGCCACAAGGGCATTTTGTTTCAATATGACTTCTGAACTGGCAGGCAATTTGCAGTTTGCGGTTATGCCCAAGACAGGCAACTCCTTGGCAGACATTGAAAAAGAACTCAGGGCCTGCTTGAAAGAATTTGAGGCAAAGGGTGTAAGCGATGAGGACATTGCTCGTTTTAGTCAGAAGATGGAAGCCAGCATGATCAATGAATTGGAAAGCGTTTCCGGAAAGGTATCTCAGCTAGCCGATTTTTATACTTTCACTGGCAACGCCAATTATACCAAGGAAAATCTTCGTCGTTATACAACCATTACCAAAGAGGATGTAATGCGGGTGTTTAACCAATATGTAAAAAATAAACCGATGGTGGTTTTGAGCGTGCTCACAAAGGGCAGCGATGCTGCAAAAGCTGCGCCTGATAATTACACCGTCAATACAGCTGGTTATAAATCACCTGATTATGGATATTCTAAGTTGACCTATAAGAAGCCTAAGGACAATTTTGACCGCAGTAAAATGCCGGGAAGCGGTCCAAATCCATCTGTGAAAGAGCCTCAGTTTACAATCAGAGAGCTCGACGGCATGAAAATGATTTATTCCCAGAGCGATGAGCTTCCTGTGGTGGTTTTGAATATTCGGATCAAAGGCGGAAGTATTGCCGAACAAGCTTATCCAGGCAAGACTGGAATCAGGGGAATTTTCAATTCCATGATGGAGGAAGACAACATGAAATACTCGGCCGAGCAAATGAGTGTAGAACTCGAAAAGCTGGGTTCTGAAATCAGCATTTACAGCGATTTGGATGCAACTGTTGTTGGCATTCGTTGTTTGAAAAAGAACCTTAACCAGACGCTGGATTTGCTGGAGGCTCGACTTTTGACACCGAAATTTATGGCGGAAACATTCGACAGAATTCGCAATCAAAATCTTGAAGAAATAAAAAATCGCAGAACCCGGGCTGCTTTGGTTGCATCTATTGCATTTGATAAACTGGTTTATGGAAAAGAGAGTGTGCAAGGAATTTCAGAAACAGAAGCAAGTTTGAATGCAATTGGTCTTGCCGACATCGAGGATTTTTACAAAAAGTTCATGCACCGTGATGGTCTCGAACTGATTGTTGTCGGCGGTTTGGGCGAAAATGAGGCTTTCAGTATTCTGGAAAGAATGAAAAAACTTCCGGAAGGAAAATCAATCATGCCTGCGCTTCCAGCCATTTCCAAAACCATGCCGCCATCCAAAACCGTGTACATTGTAGACATACCGAAAGCGGCCCAAACTGAATTCAGGATTGGTTATGCCAACGACATGACTTATAACCCAACCGGTGAATATTACCGTTGCATGCTTGCGAATTACTCTTTGGGTGGGGCTTTCAACAGCAGGCTTAATCTGAACCTTCGCGAGAATCGTGGCTGGACATATGGTGCCAGATCCGGATTTTCTGCCAATGCTTACAATGGTGCTTTCCAGTTTTCGGCTGGAATCAAAGCGGCTGCAACGGATTCTGCGCTCAGGGAAATTATGCTCGATATTGAACAATATAGTCAAGGTGGTGTGACAATGGAGGAACTTAGCTTTATGAAAAACTCCCTTGGTCAAAGTGAGGCCAGAAAATATGAAACTGGTTTTCAGAAAGCTGGGTTTATCGGCAATATTTTGAGGTATAGCTTGAAGCCTGGTTTTGTGCAAGAGCAGAACAAATTGCTTGCAGGAATCAAGGCTGAAGAGATAAATGGCTTGGCCAAAAAATGGCTTTCAACCGATAAGATGTATATTCTTTTGGCAGGTGATAAAGCCAAAATTGCCCCAGGAATTGAGAAGCTTAATTATAAAATCGTCGAGCTCACAGCCGAAGGTGATCCAAAGTAATTTGAATTCATTTTTTTGAATTGATAGAAGTGGGAAGTCAAATGGCTTCCCACTTTTTTTATTAAAGGATGGCTTCTTGGCTTAAAGTATATTTGTGCGGATGCTTTTGCGCTTGATTCGTTCCTATCTCAGCAGCTTTTCCGGTTTGCACAAGGAAATTTGGTTGCTCGCTCTTGGGATGTTTATCAACCGGAGTGGCACCATGGTGCTGATGTTTGCTTCCCTTTACCTAACCCGCGACAAAGGGTTTTCGATGGAAGCTGCTGGGTTTATTATGGCCTTTTTTGGCTTTGGCAGCATTTTAGGAAGTTTTTTTGGGGGATGGCTCACAGACAGGTGGAAGCCAATTCCGGTCATGTTGCTTTCGCTGGTTTCTTCAGGAATCGTCTTGCTTTTTCTTCCACTCGCAGAATCTGCAGGCTCAATTTCGCTCATTGTTTTTCTGAATGCAATGCTGGCGGATATGTACAGACCGGCCAATTCTGCGGCAATGAAATTTGCCAGTGATCCAAATAACCGAACCAGGTCTTTGTCGCTTGTGCGCTTGGCAGCCAATCTTGGTTTCAGCATTGGGCCGGCTGCCGGTGGCTTTATTGCCCTTTGGTTTGGTTACAACATTGTGTTTCTATTGGATTCCTTTACCAGCATAATGGCTTCTGGAATTCTGTTTTTAACATTCAGGAAGAAAATTGGATTGGCTGGAAAAGTGTTGGATTCAGATCAAAGCTCAAAAGTGAAATCTGCTTATCGGGATCTGGATTATCTGTTTTTTGTATTGCTGGTGGCGGTGTATGCAGTTTGCTTTTTTCAATTGTTCGCAGGCATGCCATTGTATTTTAAAACTGAATGCGGTTTTTCTGAAGATTGGATTGGTCTGCTTCTTGGATTGAATGGTTTGGTTGTGGTGCTTGCCGAAATGCCGGTCATCGCCTGGCTGGAATCGCACAAGGCTCCTTTTCTACTGATTTTTTTCGGGGTGATCTGCATTCCAATTTCATTTTTGTTTTTGATTTTCGGGGCCTGCGCAATTTGGCCTGCGGTATTTTATACCATCGTAATGTCCTTTTCTGAAATTTTTGCCATGCCCTTTATGATGAATTTTGCCTTATCGAGGGGAGGCCAGAAAAGGCAGGGACAGTATTCCGGACTTTATTCCATTGCATATGGCATCGCCAATATTTTGGCACCTTCGCTTGGTCTTTATCTGGCTGCCAATTTTGGATTTGGGCAATATTTTAACTTTTTCATTTTGCTCTCCCTATTGAATGCAGGTGGATTTTTATGGTTGAATAGGAGATTGAAGTCAAGGTCGATTTGACCATAAAAAGAAGAGATGACAATTGTCTATTTTCCTCTGTTCTAGTTCGTGTCACCAAGAATCAGACAAATTAATCGTGTTTTAAGTTCCGGATTGCAAATCCGGAACAGCGGATTTTTGGTTTTTCCTGCTGCGGCAATCGTAGGGGCAAACCCATGTGCTCGCCTCGCCGACAGGCGGGTTTGTCCGTGGGTTAAACCTAGGAGGTTTCGAAATACGCGTCCAAGCAAACCTCCTAGGTTTTTTGTTTTGGTAGATGTTCAGATGTTGTTGGTGAATAACACCAACGAAGGCGGCTTTTTTTGTCTGCATCACGGATTAAACGGATGGAGGGATTTCGCGGATTTTTCCCATGGTACCTATCGTAGGGGCGAATTGCAATTCGCCCCTACATCTGTAAATCTATGTCAGGATTTAGCGGGCTTGTGTTTGGATGCAAATGAATTTTGTGGAAAGATTCCGTGTCATCAGCGTAATCCGATTCATCTGCGATTCTGCCTTTTTGTCTGCATCACGGATTAATCGGATTTTATGATTTCGTGGATTTTTGGTCACTTCGGACCGCTTTAGAGGAATGTTAGCTGCTTACTGAATCCTCTTCTAAATTTGCAATCCGGAACTTTTGTTTGCTTTAATTTGGATCTGTACCTCTGTTTTTTTCTGAGTAGAAATAATTTTCATTCTTAACGCATACTAAAGGCTAGTATTTGGAGATTTTTTCTTTTGCATATCAAACCTTTACCAGTGAAAACCAGAATTAAAATCAAGCTCATTACTTTCTCTTTCGGCCTGCTATTTCTGATGGCTCACTCGGGTTTTGTTTTCGCCCAAGGCCATAATTTGCCATCTCCTTCCCCAAAACAGGAGCCTGCACAATCTCAATCTTTCAATTCCCTTGGCGGTGTGATAACCGGAAGTGGCGGTACAGTTTCTTACAGTGTGGGCCAGCTGGTGTACAGCACTGATGAATCAGCCGGAGGTTCACTGGCGCAGGGCGTTCAAAGACCTTACCGTTTGGCCTCGGTGGAAATCAAGCCTTCCGCACCGGCGCTGAATTTTTCCATTTTGCCAAACCCGACCGATGGCGATTTGCTGCTTCGGTTAAGCGATAAGCCGGAAGAAATTCCATTATACAAGGTAACGGACCTTCAAGGCAAGGAACTGCTTGAAGGCCGGGTTTCTTATCCCGACACACCGGTCCGCCTTTCAGGTTTTGCATCCGGTGCTTACCTTATTCAAATAAGGAACACACAAGACAAGCCTTTACAAACACTTCAGATAATTAAGAACTAAGTCTTACCATCCATGAAATTTTCATTTTACAGTCGAATTCTTCTTTCCTCCCTGCTGCTGCTTTGCTGTGTAATTCAATTGCAAGCACAGGCTCCGCAGCGTTTGTCTTATCAGGCCGAAATCCGCAATGCCAGCAATGCGCTGGTGGTAAATACTTTGGTAGGCATGCGATTTAGCATCTTGCAGGGTTCGGCCACCGGCACGGTGGTTTACTCTGAGCGCCAAACACCCACCACAAATTCCAACGGACTTGTGAGTCTGCAGATTGGTGGCGGTACGGTAATTTCCGGCGTGTTTGCCAGCATCGCCTGGGGCAGCGGAAGCTACTTTCTGAAAACGGAAACCGATCCGGCCGGCGGAACCAATTATACAATAAGTGGAACCCAGCAGATGCTGAGTGTGCCGTATGCCTTATTTTCTGGTAACGGAATTCCTGCCGGAGGAGGCAACGGGCAGGTGCTCACAAACTGCAACGGCATAGCCTTATGGACAAGCGGCGGTGTTTGTCCCGGTACAATATCGGCACTCAATTGTTTATCTGCCACAAATACGGGTACACTTACTTCCGGTGTTGCGGCCTCCAGCGTAAGCAGTTCTGTTCCATACTCCGGCGGAAATGCTGGTCCATACAGCGGACAAACTGTAACATCTACAGGTGTAACCGGACTAACAGCTACATTAACGGCAGGGAGTTTTGCAAGCGGAGCGGGAAGCTTAACCTACACCATAACAGGTACTCCAACCAGCGGCGGGACAGCCAATTTTGACCTCAACATTGGCGGACAAACATGTTCCCTCACAATAACAGTTGCGGCACCAATTGGAACCATAAGCGCTTTAACCTGTGCAAGTGCCAGCAACAGCGGCACTTTAACTTTGGCCGTGCCAGCTTCAGGTGTAAGCAGCAGTGTTCCATATACAGGCGGAAATGGCGGCACACACAGCGGACAAACCGTAACATCTACAGGCGTAACTGGTCTCACGGCCACGCTTACAGCAGGCAATTTTGCAATCGGAGCAGGTAGTTTAAGCTACACCATTCCCGGAACACCAGCGACCAGCGGAACAGCG
>CANETC010000014.1 GCA_947441055.1 Cytophagaceae bacterium
AGCCATTGACGGATCGAAACTCCAAGGACCATAAGGTACAATTTTGCCTTGTCCCCAATGTCCGTCTGCATAATCAACAACGAACATATGGTCGGCAAACGAAGCCCCGAATTTTAAATTCGAAAAATCAACCTCAGAAATGCGGGAGTGTTCAGTTTTGGTAACTGGAAAATGGATTGTATCCGTCATCTTGTGTAAAATGGTAGAGACAAAAGTATGCCCTTTTTACCTATGTTTCCAAATGTACAAAATCCATGGTTTTGGAATGTTTTGGAACATTCCTGATTTGGATTGGTTTGCGCAGGAAATTGGAAGTGGTTTCCAAATTAACTTTCCTGTTTTGGTGATTTTATCAGAGATTATTTTTCTTTAAAAAAAGAAAACCCCTTGTCAAAAAACAAGGGGTTTTACTGAAAAGACGTTACTGGTTAAATCTCTTAGTACTTTCTTTTCATTACCCAATTAACATTCTGCTCAGCGGCAAACCGCCTCACAGTCTCATAATGCAAATGTGGGGATATCCGGCAAAAACACAAACCCAAACGGCTGTTTTTTTGAAAAATCTTTGAGGTTACCGAATTGAAAAATAAAGTCGAATGTTGTTGCTACTTAAAATATGGAGCCACAATCAGTTCCTTTGAACCAGGTGTGTAGGTATAAAAACCTTGTCCAGATTTGGCACCAAGATTTCC
Organism: Cytophagaceae bacterium; assembly: GCA_947441055.1. Lineage (GTDB taxonomy): Bacteria > Bacteroidota > Bacteroidia > Cytophagales > Flexibacteraceae > CAMDMI01. The sequence continues at coordinate 693 of CANETC010000014.1, forward strand.
CGCTGAAACCATATTTTGAAGCAGAGGCGAAGGGAAATATTTTGGATTCCCGAATCCGCTGTGCAATACATTCATGATGGAAAGACAAACATCGAGTCCGATAAAATCGGCCAGTTGAAGTGGGCCCATCGGATGCGCCATTCCCAATTTCATAATCTGATCGATTTCCTCAACACCGCCAACGCCCTCATGCAAGGCGCAAATGGCTTCATTGATCATTGGCATTAAAATGCGGTTGGCAATAAAGCCTGGAAAATCTTTCACTGTAAGCGGAATCTTGCCAAGTGTCCGGCTGAGTTCCTCCACAGCTTGACCTACCTCCTTTTCGGTTTGATATCCAAGAATGATTTCCACAAGTTTCATCACTGGAACCGGATTCATAAAATGCATTCCGATTACTTTTCCGGGCCGGCTGGTAACAGCAGCAAGGCGGGTAATTGAAATAGACGAAGTGTTGGTTGCCAGAATACAATTTGCCGGAGCGGATGCGTCTATCTGCTTGAAAATCTTCTTTTTCAGCTCTTCATTCTCGGTAGCGGCCTCAACAATCAGGTCAGCGGCAGATGCGGCAGATGCTAAATCTGTACTGGAATGAATGCATGAAATCGCAACTTGTTTCTGGTCTTCAGTCATGCTGCCTTTCGCAACCTGCCTGTCCATATTTTTTGAAATGTTTGCAAGGCCTTTGGCCAGGGCTTCCTCGCTGATGTCAACAAGACTCACGCGAAACCCAGCGGTGGCAAAAACATGGGCAATGCCGTTTCCCATTGCACCTGCGCCGATAACGACAACATTCGAAATATTCATTGTTTAAATAGGATTTGTTTGGTGTAAAACTCAATGGCAAAAAGACGCAATCCTGTAGATTCCTTCTGTGTCTTTTGCTTTAATAAAATAGGTTCCCCTTGAAAGTCCGGCAAGGTTTAATTGGTAGGGATAGGTAGCGTAATTCGAACTTATCTGGATGCTTTCAATCTTGCGACCTAGGTAATTGTACAGGTTAATTTCAGACAATTTAATGTCCTCAGATTTTACGTTCAGATAATCCTTACCAGACACAAACTCCAGATAAAGTTTTTTAACCAAAACCGGAGGCTTGGGCGGATTACCCGTTGAGATTTCGCAGCCTTGGGTTGTCGAAGCAACACTTTTCCTTCTCACACAATTCCTTAGCACAATCCGCATGCGCTTCTTTTGCTCAAGGGTGAAGACATTCATGCAGGTATCGTTGGAATAATCCATATAATTCTCCACCAAGGCTGGCACTCCGGGCGTGCAACTTTCAACTGTAGAAGGGCATCCAGAAGTGTAGGTTGCCTGTGGTGGTGTATCACTGCAAAAATCAGTTTTATTGTCGGCGCAGGAACCTCCATCTCCCCAAATATGGAGCAGACCAAGGTAGTGGCCAACTTCGTGAGAGGCGGTTCTTCCCTTGTTGTATACACCAAAAGGTGCTCCCTGACCATTGGGCACATTTCCAAAAACCCGGTATTCAATTACAACACCATCCGGCTGAACATCCTCTACATTGGGAACCATTGGCAGTGAATCGGCCCATTGTGGAGAAATCATCGGATATTGGGCATAGCCAATAAAATTACCAAGTAATCGGCAAACCCAAATGTTCAGGTATTTCTCCGGATCCCAATTTGAATACCCTTTAAGAATGGTGTTTTGAGAAAATAAATCAAATGCATCCTGGGTTGTTTGAACCCGCACAACGCCATTGGTAGGATTTCCATTGGGATCAACAGTGGCCAGACAAAACCGAATCCGGGTATCAGCCCCAGCTGGGAATGTATTGTAACCAGGTGAATTGGGCGTTTTCCCGTAATCCTGATTCAGAATGTCAATTTGTGATTGAATTCTCTCTTGAGAAATGTTGCGGCCAATTCCGATTGCTTCACCATAATGAAGCACATGAACCACTACAGGAATGTAGTAAATAGAATCATTGTCGGTTGTAATGGCCTTGTTCTGCTGGGTGGAAATTTCCTTCAGCTTTGACTCAAAAATCCGCCCACCAGGAAAATACTCCGAACCCTTTTTATTGCGAAAAAGGGCATCTGTGGCGCAAGGTCTTTGGGCCAATACCGGGAAAGCGAGCAGAACAAATGCAGCCAGCCTGAGAAACACAGATACTTCCTTCATGATTTTTTGGTTACGCAAAGATAATTCCAAACTCAGACTGAGAATACTAAATTTCCTCTAAAAGTTCGGCGGGGTTCCAAAATACCTGACTGAATTCGCAAACCTGGTCATTTTCAACCTTTACGCCCTCAGCCTCAAGGAGATTTTTCATTTCATCCCCGGGACCAAAATGGAATTTACCGCTCAACATTCCTGAGGCATTCACCACCCGCTGAGCCGGCACTGGTGGGTCCACAGCAAAAGAGGCATTCATAGCCCATCCCACCATTCGAGCTGATTTTCCGGAACCTAAAAACCGCGCAATGGCCACATAACTCGTAACCCGACCGGGCGGAATTTGCCGCACCACATCGTAAACGGAAGTAAAGAAATCCTGCTTTTTCAAAATTAGGAGGCAAATTACTGAATTTCAACCATTCAGAACAAACCTAACAGAGATACTAAAAACGGGTCAAAAGAAATTTCTGGGAAGAGGATGTGACTCGTCTTAAAAAAATCTTCTATAAAAATTGGCATTTCCTGAAAACCAAATTGCAGGGTCAGGCATCATGATTCTTAGAACTTTCGGATCGCTTTAATTGATTGAAAAAAAGAAGCAAGCCAAGATAGATAAGCAAAAACAAGAAATAAGGACCCCAGGCAAGGCAAGGGCCTACAAAAGCAAAATAGTGCTGGGCTGGGTAATTCTGAAACTGCTCGTTTTCAAAGTTTGCCAGACTCAAAGGATACCAAAACTTAGAAACCAAGAGACTGATTCCAAAACAGATGAGTAAGAATTTTCTGGAAACCTGTGGCCCCGCATTGACCAAACCTATGGCCAACAAGGGTATGAAAAATAATGAATGCCTGGATTCCGACTTAAAAAGGAAAATTATTCCTATCAGTGAAATTAAAATTGCCCCAAGGCCAAATTCCTGGTAAAGAAACTTTCCGATCGGCCGAAACCAAATAACCGCAAGGGGAATAATAATTCCGAAATAGGAAGTCGCATCAACAAAACCAATCAGCGGTTTCATGTTTATAAATAGAGTCCAGACGAGAACTATTGAAGCAAGGAAAAATTGAAACTTTATGGGATATAAGAACTGAACCACCTTTATTACTGCTACAAGAGATCCAAAAAGAAAAATATAATTATACCTAATGTTCACAAGGCTAGGGATGATTTTTTTGACATCGATGTTTTCCAGCAGTTGATAAAAAAAGTAACACAATAAAACAGAATGAAAAATAATGGTGGGATAAACAACAATTGGAATTGCCTCATCTGGATATGCCCAATAAGAATAAGATTGCTTATGAATCAGAATTACGCTCGATACAATAGAAACAATAGCAGCGATTATGACCGAAACATACAAGGAAAAATTAAGGCCTTTCCTAGGTTCATTTTTTGAAGGAAAACATTTTGAAAAAATACCAAGAATTGAAATAATTATCAGCGGAAACGGGTTAGTGAACAAAGTTATAAGTCCTAAAAAAACTAATTTATAATTAAATTTTCCCGAAATAAAGTAATAGTACAAAACTATCGTTTCCATATATGAACAAATATCTGTCATAACTGGATTAAAAAAGGAATCTCTAATTATATAAAATCCAGAAAAAATAAGTAGAAAGAAAAAATTCTTTTTATACTGATTTAATTTATAAAAACTAGATATCTTGTTGATAAAAACTATTGTAATGAAAATATACAACAAATTAAAAATCTGAAAAACCTTCACTTCATAGACATCAATATGAACCAGCTTTAGCAGTTTTACAAACGACCAGACTGCAATGGAAGGAAATTGCCTGATAATGTGATAATTGTCAGTTTCCGAGTAAATGTTTTTGGAAAAATCCAGATACCATCCACCGTCGTACCCGGCACCACTTTCCAAATTGATGTAGTCCGTGAAAAAAATTTGAATTAACCCAGCTATTACAAAAAGTATTAAATAAGAATTTCTTATTCCATTTTCTCCTTTGAAAGATTCCCAAATAAATTTCATATTTAATTTACTGAATGTCAATAATTTATTTTTCTAATTTTCCCTAAACTAACTGTTCTTGCTTCTGGTGAAGAAATAAACCGGAAAGCCAAGTGCCACAATGCACAATCCGGCAAGTGTAAATTCCGGAGAACTGATCAACAGATTCAGGCAAAATGCTGCCGCACAAAGAATGTAAGCGGCGGGCAACCAAGGATAAAGAAATGTTTTATACGGTCTTATCGCATCCGGCTCCTTTTTCCTTAAAACAAAAAGGCCAGCAATGGTTACAATGTAAAACAAGAGAGATGCAAATGTGGTGTACTCAAGCAAATCACCATATTTTCCGGAAAGGCATAAAATGGATGCCCAGATTCCCTGTACCCAAAGAGCAAAGCCCGGAACAGAATTTCCATTCAAAGTTCCGGCTTGCTTGAAAAACAAACCATCTTTTGCCATGGCATAAAACAAGCGTCCTCCGCCCATAATGAGGCCATTGTTACAACCAAAGGTCGATACCATAATCAATGCGGCCATGATGAAAACTGCGGAATCACCAAAAATTACCCTTGCAGCGGCAGTGCCAACCCGATCGGCTGCAGCTGTTTGAATTTCATGCATGGGCAGCAGAGCGAGATAAGCCAGATTGGCCATAATGTAAAGGATGGTCACAAGCAGCGTTCCGAGAAATAAACTGAGTGGCAGATTTCGCTGCGGGTTCCGGATTTCCCCGGCAATAAAAGTTACATTGTTCCAGGCATCGCTGGAGAAAAGCGAACCCACCATGGCCACACCCAAAGCGGAGAGCAATGCAAGGCCCGATAGCGGGGAAATGGTTTCCACTCCATCTTTTATTTTCAGCGTAGAGGCAGACCAAAGCTCGGAAAAATTGGCCTTCCAAACCTCCGTAGCCTGGCCTTTCCAAAGACCGAAAACAATCAATGCCAGCAAGGCCACAATCTTCGCCAAAGTAAAAATTGTCTGTACAATTTTCCCATCCCTAACTCCCCTTGAATTGAGCCAGGTGAGAAATGCAATAGAAGAAATGGCAAAAACCTGCGCGGCATTTATCTTCAAGAATCCTAAATTCAGAAGGATGTTTTCAGGCGATAGAACCGGGAAGAAAACTGCTGAGAATTTGGCAAAGGCAACGGCAACGGCCGCAATTACCCCGGTCTGGATAACCGTAAAAACAGTCCAGCCATATAAAAAGGCAGTTAACTTGCCAAAGGCCCTTTGAATATACACATACTGCCCGCCTGCATTTGGCATCATAGCCGAAAGTTCGCCGTAAGACAAGGCAGCCATGATGGTGAGAATACCAGCCACCAGCCAGGCGAGCATAAGCCAACCAGCCGAACCGAGATCGCGGGTCATGCCGGCACTCACAATAAAAATACCCGAGCCAATCATAGACCCGGATACAATCAAAACTGAATCCAGCAGGCCCAGTGATTTTTTAAATTCTGCCATTTTTCAAACCTCTATAAAAACCAGACTTGCAATATGGGTTTGACAAGGAATATAATTTCTTTTTGACAGGGTTTAATCGAAAAAATATCTGATTTTCCACCCTTACTTTACGACTCATAAAAACCAAAAATCAGGATTCGTGAAATTCAGAGCAGCAATAATTGCGTGGATGATTGCCTTTTTTCAATGGCCTTCATTTTCCCAAAGCAATTCTGGTTTTGACGAAAATGCTTTTCTACAGGTTCAGCAATGGCGGAATCCGGTAAGTGAAAAATCTGCTGAAATTTTTTCTGGCTCTGTTTTGCCCATGGCAGCCGCATTGCCAATATCTCTGGGTGCAGCCGCAATTTTACAGAACGACACCCTGCTTTTTACCCAAGCCTTGGGCCTTGCTTTTTCTGAGGGATTGGCTTTGGGCAGCGCTCTCATCCTGAAACCCATTATTTCAAGACCAAGGCCTTACACATCAATCGAAAATGCGAATCCGGTTCCTCCCATTCCAGACCGATGGAGCATGCCAAGCGGTCATACGGCTACAGCATTTTCAACAGCCGTGAACCTGAGTCTGGAATTTCCACGATGGCAAATTGTGCTGCCCGCTCTCACCTGGGCGGCAGGTGCAGGCATTTCCAGAATAGTCCTTGGCCACCACTATCCCGGAGATGTTCTTGCTGGCGCTGTGCTAGGTTCTGCGAGCGCATGGCTCGGATGGAAAGCCCGTAAATGGCTGAACGCCAGACAAAGCCGGCGTTCAGTTAAAAAAAGAAAAACCTGATAAATTCTATCTCACAACAAGCCTGCTGCTTTGTGGTTTGCCCTTTGAAGGCTGAAATAGTAGAAAATAAATTCCAGAACTAAGACCCTCGGTGGAAAAACCTCCCTTTCCAGAAACAAATCCGCTTGAGTGCTGGCGACCTGTCAAATCTGAAATAAAGTACTTCCCCTCCAATCCGGAGACTTGAACAAACTCTCCTGCATTTGCTGGATTGGGTACAATTACCAAGTCTTTGGACCTTGCAAATGGCTTTTGATTGTCTGTAAAAACGGAGTGCTCACTGTACACCAATCGTGACATTTTCTCAAAGACCTGCAAATCGATGTCCCAAATATTTTGGATGGTTTCCAAAATCCGGCCCTGGCCATCGTAAGTGTTCTGATTGTAATAAGCATATGTTGTATCCCAAACGGCAAGCCCCATGTCATAAGATTCATTCAACTGAATGACCATATTTTGTTGTTCATCAAATGAACTTGAAAACCGCTCGGAGAAAACCCAGGCATTGTTTACATAAATTTCAATGGTAGTAGATTGGCTTCCATTCAAACCCATTGTAGCGGTATAGCGTTGGTCGTTTGCCCAACTGCCATTGATTATTTTCTGCATGATATAGGATTGAGGACTACTGTTGTCGAGGCCACCACTCCAATTAAACCAGGTAATGTCAATAACCCGGGTAGAATCTACGAAGGCATTTCCATTCCAACTTTGAATGGTCACTTGATTTGGTTTGTTATCCATGCCATAATTCCATAGACTTTTCTCATCGTTCACCCATTGAATGGAATCCCAGATTTTGCTGGTATAATTTTGAAGTCTTGATTGTCCATCATACTGAAAATCAGTATCAAGATTCGTGTTCACCCAATCCGAGGCAATGTTGTTCCATTCTTTTTGCAAATGCTCTGTCAAAAGGTTTTGGCCATTGTAAGTACGCAAATCTCTACTGCCATAATTGATTGTCCATGCGATGCCCGACCAATTTTCTGAACGCCGCTCCTGCGTGTTTCCCTGATTGTCATAAACCGTAACGCTGCGACTGAAATTTTCCCAGGTCTGGCTTATAGGATTGAAATTCTGCATCAATTGTTCGGTCTCCCTTTCCTGACTGTCATAGGTATAAGTCGTTTTCATATTTGAAAACCCTGAGTCAATTCGGGAAGAAATCTTTCCAGACATGGTGTAAGTCATTCGTGAAGTTCCGGTCATCATCCAGTCGAACTGATTCCAGAAATAATTAACGGATTTACCTGGCTTGTAAAGCAGGGTATTCGAAGACTCAACCTGATGGGCAGGTTTTTTTTGAAATCGACGAAGGAAATTGTCTTTGTCTTTTGCCGTTGATTCCATTGCCAAAGAAAAAAGACAAAGCAGAAATACGCGTAGGGTGATGTATTGAATTTTCATGGATTAAATTTTTTTCAAATTTATCTTGCGTGGCTTTAAAAAAAAACAACTACTTAAAGTCTGCCAAACTGATTCTGGTTCTTTCAAAATTCATTTTTTCTTCCACAAAGTTTTAGCAAATCAGGACTTAACTTTGACTTCACTGCAACGGCAAGCTGAACAAGCAGCAAAATGACTGATTTCGAGAAACTCGGACACAATCTGAAAAAGCACTGGGGCTACGATTCCTTCCGGCCAAACCAGCGCGACATCATGCATTCGATGCTGGCCAATGAAGACAGCCTTGCCGTGCTGCCAACTGGAGGAGGAAAATCTCTTTGCTTTCAGATTCCGGCGCTCGTAAAAGACGGCACTTGCCTGGTTATTTCACCTTTGATTGCCCTCATGCGCGATCAGGTGGAACAATTGAAAAAACGCGGCATTTCTGCGGCGGCCCTCAGCAGCGGACTTTTTCGGGAAGAAACCGAAACCATCCTCAGCAATTTTGTCAATGGAGTTTACAAATTACTGTATTTGAGTCCGGAAAGGCTTCAATCCAAGGCATTCAAGGAATATCTGGTCAACGCCCGGCTTTCCTTTCTTGCAGTAGATGAAGCACACTGCATCAGCCAGTGGGGATATGATTTTCGCCCGGCCTACCTGAACATTGGTGAGATCAGGGAGATTTTCCCCGATTTGCCCATTATGGCGCTAACCGCCTCTGCAACGCCAAAAGTTCAAAAAGACATTCAAGAAAAACTGCAGCTCCGCAGCAAGAATATATTTCAGGCCAGTTTTGTAAGAGAAAATCTTTCATTCTCGGCCTTTGAAACGGAAGACAAGGGACGCAAAATGCTTGAAATTCTCAAATCAGTTCCTGGCAGTTCCATTGTATATGTGCAAAGTAGAAAAAGCGCTTCTCTGTGGGCGGATTGGCTAAAACAAAATGGTTTTGGTGCCAATTTCTACCACGCTGGTCTGGGTCACAAAGACCGCGAATCAAGACAATCAGAATGGATTACTGGGAAAAATAGAATTCTGGTCGCCACAAATGCATTTGGCATGGGCATCGATAAGGGAGATGTCCGGACTGTAATCCACGCGGAAATAAGTGCACAGCCGGAAGCCTATTACCAGGAAGCCGGAAGAGCCGGAAGAGATGGGGAAAAAGCGTATGCCATTGCCTTGTTCAACCGACAAGAATTCAAAGACATGCGCGCACGAATCGAACTAAATTTCCCAGCTTTAGAATTTATTCGCTCGGTGTACGAAAAACTTGGGGTTTATCTCAAACTGGCAATTGGTTCGGGCGAAATGGCAAGCTTTGATTTCAGCATTGAAGATTTTTGCCGCACATATAAACTTCAACCTGGGCCTGCATTTCAAGCTTTGAGAAAACTTGAGTCAGCGGGTTACATTTCATTTTCGGATGGATTTTTCCAGGCTTCCCGATTCAGATTCAGGGTTTCATCCTCCATGCTTTACGATGCGCAGGTCCGCAACAAGGACACCGAGCAGATTTCAAAAGCACTCCTCCGTTTATATGGCGGCGAATTGTTTTCGGATTTTTCAGACATACAGGAAGGCGACCTCGCAAAAGTGAGCGGCAAACCTCTTGAATGGGTGGTTGAAATGTTGAACAAGCTGACTGCCTCAGAACTGGGCACCTACAACCCGCAGAAAAACAATCCACAAGTGAGTTTGCTAACGCCGAGGTTGCTGGCCGGAAATCTCGACATCAACCCGAATCTGTTGAAGCAGCTTCGAAAAAATGAAATTGAAAGGCTGGACATTATGGAGAAATACCTTCTCCTGGAAAAAGGTTGCCGTTCTGTTTTTCTGGCCAACTACTTTGGTGAAACGCAAGCGGCAGACTGCGGCATTTGCGACCATTGCCTTAAGGAGAAGAAAAAAGAAAAGCCAGATGCAATTGCCTATTACAAACCAATCATCCTCAATTCCCTGAAAGAGGAAAAAACTTTGTCTAAACTGGAATCAGAATTCCGGCCCAACGAAAAGGAAATGCTTCGGGATTGTGTGCGGTTTTTACTGAGCGAAGAAATCATTCTTTCAGGTGAAGGAAATGTTCTTTCCCTCGCTTCTGGCAAAAAAAAGAGTCGCTTTTCTCTCTGATTAGTTTGCCAATTCCTCCTTCAGAATCCAAAGCTGGGAATTGAATGAGGACTGAGATTTGCTTAGAAATGCCAACGCATCTTCTTTGGTTTGGAACTGCCCGATGGCAACCCTCATCATCCCTTTATCTTCTGCCTTGTGAAAGGAAGTCTGGAATCCATTTCCATTCCATTCTTTTTCGGCATTGTCAGCGATTTGAAAATTCTTAAAACTACCCGCCACAACAAAGAATTTTAAATTGAGTGGCTGTTCAGTTGAAGCCTGTTTTTCAGGACTTGCAATCCCCACATTTTCAGAAGGGGATTTGGATAACCCCTGAACAGAAGCCTTCTCTGAAGTTTGAACTTTCTGAATTTCAGGTACAATGCTGGCAGATGGATTGGTATCCGGGTTTAAAGACGACATCCAGATCAGGCTTCCTGCTGCCATGGCAATTCCAACACCAACTGCTGCATATGCCAAAGCCGGGAATCTGCTTTTTTTCTTTTTTCCAATTTCCAAAGAGTTGGCATCATCAAATGGGCGTAATGGAATTACTGGCGCTTCTTTTTCTTCGCTTGACCTGTTTTTAACATGCAGGGAAACAGCCGAAAGCGGACGGAGTCCAAATGAGTTCAAGTCGTAGTTTGTAGCCTCCAATGGCATAAACTGAACATTTCCCTCAATGTCTGATGCGAGGGTTCCAAATCCCTGGATATGAAACTTGCGTTCATTTGCCAAACCCTGACGAACCTCAGAAACAAAGTCAAAAATTAATTGATCTGCCTTGGATGGATTAAGTCCAAATTGATGTGTGAGACAGTCACGAAGTTCGGTAGACTGCTCCTGGGAATTTCTCTGGTTGAAATCTATGCGAAAGTTGGGCGGTGCAATTCGTCCGGCGCCAAACTGGATTTCGGCGGGGCGAGATTCAGTACTAAAAACACCGAGGCCGGGCACGGCTATCTTTTGCCGGGTATCCAGCAGGTTCCATAAGATTTGTCCTTTCATGTCCAGAGTCAATTTATAATTATGGCTTGAAATTGCGTCCAAACCACTTTGCCTCTTCAATCGAGGCAAGTACAAATTAAGCCCATAACATTGCTGATTCCAAAATCATTTTCAGAAAAATGCACTTGCCCCAATCATGATTCTGAGGCCCTGTGAAGGGTAAAACAGGTAGCGGGGATTCTTGTTGTTAAGCAGGTTATGCACTGCTATATAAGCCGAGTAACGCGTTTTGAAAAGATATTCTGCCTTCAGATTGAGGTCTGCCATACCGGGCAATTTTTCTGTCGCCAAACTCCTTGGGTTAAGCGCCTTGATGCCACCCATGTAGTAAAATTCTCCGGATAGATTGAGGTTATCCGCAATTGCCCGGGATCCAAAAACAGAAAAAATCGTGGAAGGCAAGTGCCATGCTTCCTGCAAAGAACCAAGGTTATAGGCAAAATAGGTAAACCGCATTCCAGCCTTTGGACCAGTACCCGGATCGTATACCAGCTCCGTTTCCCATGAGAATCTTCTGGTGGAAGATGAATCATATACAATCCTGAATTTTTCCCTGGAAACAGAATCCGAATTGAGATAAAAAGCTTGCTGACCCAGTTTTTCAAAAGAGGCCTTTGTATGGTATTGAAGCATCCCTTGATACTGACCCTTTAGACCGAAGAAAACATCAAAGAGTTGATTTTCTTGGCGGATATACACATCAGGCATCAGGAAAGGATTCATCCCAACATGGTCGCGGAAAGACTTCCGGTTGATTCCTCCGCCCACACCTGCAAATGCAAGCAATTTTTCCTGTGCCAGTCCAAGTTCAATGTTGATTTTTGGATGAAAATGAAAGGCAGATTGTTCCTTAAATTGATTGGCTGCAGCCAAAACCGGCTCGGAAGCCAGAGAAATCTGAAAACCAGCATCAAGTCTGAAACCAGAATAACCAAAACGATACATTGGCTCCATTCTCCAGAGCACCCGATTTTGAGAAGCACTGTCACTTCTTTTCAGAAGAGAAAAATCTGAGAATAAGCGGACAGAAGAAGAATCGCTTATTTTGTAATTGCCCTTAAAATCCAGCAAAACCTCAGACTCAGACGCCTTAAACCGATCGGCGATATTGCCAAGGTTCATTCCTCCTTGCCAGCTCAACTTGTCATTGGTTTTCTGCTTTCCAATCAGGTCTAGGCGAAACCAAACGCTGTTGAAAATTTGTTTTGTGGTATCTGCAGTCCGTTTACTGAAGCGTTCCTGATCATACCCGTAGAAATTGTACCGGTTCCGGTTGTAGCGAAGGTTCCCCGCCAGATTGAATGAAGGTGTGTAATAAGTTCCATTCAAACCAAGTTCGTTGTTGCTAAAACCAGCATTTGAAACCGGGCCATTGGCAGAAGCAAGATGATGAAGATTAAGGCCGTAGGAAAAGTCTTTCTTCCTGCCGCTGTTGTACCAGGCGTCCAGATTGGTGCTGCCATAATTGCCCGCACCAAGACGAACAAATCCTTGTTTTACAGGCACTTCTGCTTCCGGCCTGAACACAGGCGCCTGAATTTTTGGATCTATTAAAGGAAGTATGACGCCAAATTCACTGTAGGTGTATTTCTGACTCACCTTGGGCAAGGGCTTCAAAGTATTGAGCACCTTTTCCTGTGGTTTGGCAATTTCAGGAAGCACAATTTTCCTGTCTTTTTGAATCAGGATTTGCTCTTCAGGCAATTCACCCTCCTGAGAGAAGGCCTGAAAGGAAACAAATAGTAAAAGGACCGGCAGAAATATTTTCAATGGATTATGAATTGGATTGGTTTTCAATTTGACCATAAACGGAAATGTTCTTTCCAAAATTGTCACAGTCTTTCTTCGTACAGGAAGCATAAAATGTGAGCGAATGGTGGATGACTTTAAAATTTTGGGTTTCTTCCACCATCTTTTGAATGCTGTAAATGCGGGGATCACAAAACTCCACCACTTTGTTGCAATCAGTGCAAATCAGGTGATCGTGTTGCCGGTTGGGAAAAGATTTCTCAAACTGGCTGATGTTTTTTCCGAATTGATGCCGGGTTACCAGAAAACAATCCTCAAGTAAATCGAGCGTGTTGTACAGCGTTGCCCGACTCACACGGTATTTCTTTTCCTGCATGGAGATAAAAAGCGACTCAACATCAAAGTGCTCGGTTCTGGAATAGATTTCTTCAAGAATGGCAAATCTCTCCGGCGTTTTCCGTAGCTCTTTCGTTTCAAGGTAGGCCTTGAAAATTTTGCTTACTTCTTCAAAAACTTTTGGATTGAGGGCCATTTCTCAAGAGAAAATCTTCGCTTAAACATTCCTTATGGAGCAAATGTAAAGAAAGATTCCTTTAAGAGATAGCAGGCAGAAATGAGTTTCGCGCAAGGGCCAATAACCTTGCACACAGGAAGAAAAAGCCTACGCCCCGCCGCCTTTTACTTCGCCTTCATTGTACTTGGAAAGGCATTTCCTGAGTCATCATGCATTCCGTCTCGCCAAAGGAGAATAAGACAAGTTCCTACTGACGATCAAAGTTTTGTTCGCACATTCTGGATTTTCTTTGGTAGGATTTTAATGGCATCCGGCGTCTGATAAAATTTTCAAACACTTGAATACACTTTAAAAGTAAAGCCCCGCAATTGCGGGGCTTTACTTTTAATTAAACCAACTTGATTCCACCAGTTCGTGTGTCCACGAACCCATTCAAGTTTTATTTCTTAACCAAACTCACCTGCTGCTTATTACCATCTTGGAGTAAGTGCACGATGTACAAACCTTTGCTGAGGTACTCAAGGTTTAGTTCGATTGTGTTTGCACCTTCAGTTGCCAAGCCTTCTGTGCTGTACACAATCTGACCAAGCGCATTGACGATTTTCAAGTCATACGGAGATGCATTTTGTGAACTGAAGCTGAAGGTAGCCGACTCGCTTGCTGGATTTGGATACAATTCCAAAATTCCGGCAAGTTCAAGTTCATCGTATGTGTTAATGTCGTCTACAATTTCAACAGCATCTCGGGTGTTGCTTGAGGTACATTGGTTGATCGCAACCACACCATCCACATCAAAGCCATCAGCTGAAGAACCAAACTTGGTCTTGTCAGATTCATCCGTAATGCGAAGTTGGTGCAGATATGGCAATGTACCCATTTCAAGTTTGCCATCCAGACACAACTGGCCAAGGTCTGTCCAAGTCGTGCCATCAATTGAACCTTCAAAGCGGGCTTTCTCTGGATAGGAATTACAGCTTGGATTGCCATAGCTGGTTTCTACCACCTGCAGATCAAGACCAGATGGGTTATTCTCAACTGCATATTTGAAACGAAGCGTGATGCTTCCTCCAAATCCAAGGGATACAAAGTTCACAACATCCGTGCCCTGAGGTACACCCAAAGCCTTGTTTTTATCTGTACGGTTTACTAAAATGTTTGCACCACCGCGGCACTTGCCCGGCAGGTAGGATTTTACTTCCGATGCACCGCCAGCAATAGGATCCACAAAAGGATTGGTTTCAAAACCGTTCAAGGCTTCTACCGCATCCACATCGTATCCGTCTGGTATGCCGCTGCTTTGGTAAACCGCTGTTTTGGAACTCACATCAACAATGCGCACATATTGCGCCCAAGTAAGTGAACCCAGATCTACAGTACCGTCCTGACAAATCTCGCCCAGGTACACAAAGCGGCATCCGTCCTGAGAAGCAAACACACGGGCTTTTTCCGGATAGGCAGTACAGCTCAGGTTGCCGAAGGTAGTTTCATACACACGGATGTCGTTGCCGGAACCGTTGCGGATTGCCTTACCGAATTTCAGGGTGATGTCGCCACCAAATCCTAAGGACACAAAATTCTCGGTATTGTTATTCTGTGGAGCACAAAGTACCTTACTACTCTGGCTGCGGCCTAAAAGAACAGCCGTTCCGTTAATGGCTTTCTGCTGGCGGAAACTCACCACCTGTTCGGCATAGCGACCATCTCCGCAGTTAGGCGCTGTATTGACTGTAATGGTAACCGATTGGCAATTTGTTGTGTTGCAAGTTCCTTCAGCACGAACATAGTAAGTTGTGGTAAGGTTTGGCGTTACATTGATAGAAGGGCCATTTCCGATTAAAGTTCCACCGCACGAACTAGTGTACCATTTCCAAACAGCACTTGTTCCAAGGTTTCCACCTTGAATGCTTAAGGTTACAGGAGTACCACCATTTGTTTGAGTCGCTGAAGCCTGAATACCCGTTGGAGCCTGACTAGAAAGCTTGATTGTCAACTTAAGTTCTTCGGTGTAACAGCCATTGGCGATTGAATAAGTACCGGAATTGGTATAAGTCTGGCCATTGACACTCCAGGTGTAGGAATCGCAGGCCGAGGCGGTGGTGGTATTGCTAGAACTTGGAGAGATGGTGAGATTAAGAATCTCGGTATGACAGCCGTTTACAAAATTGTAGCTTCCACTTTCGGTGTAGCTCTGACCATTCACGCTCCAAGTGTAGGAATCGCAGGCCGAGGCGGTGGTGGTATTGCTAGAACTTGGTGTAATTGTGAGATTAAGAATCTCGATATGACAACCGTTTACAAAATTGTAGCTTCCACTTTCGGTGTAGCTCTGGCCATTCACGCTCCAGGTGTAGGAGTCGCAGGCCGAGGCGGCAGTGGTATTGCTAGAACTTGGTGTAATTGTGAGATTAAGAATCTCGGTATGACAGCCGTTTACAAAATTGTAGCTTCCACTTTCGGTGTAGCTCTGACCATTCACGCTCCAGGTGTAGGAGTCGCAGGCCGAGGCGGTAGTAGAATTGGATGTACTTGGAGTGATGGTGAGATTAAGCGTTGCAACGGAATCGCAACCGGCGGCATTGCTGCCGGTCCAGGTATAGGTTCCGCTTTGGGTATAGGTTTGACCGTTCCAGGTGAAGGCATCACAGGAATTTCTGGTCTCACTGCTTGTACTTGGCTGCTTTACTGTAATGGCTTTTTCTGCCGTGCAGGTCTGTGTACCGTTGGTGATGGTGCAACTATAGGTTGTATTTGCAGTTGGGCTTGCATTGATGGAAGCAGTGGTTTCACCTGTAGACCAGAGATAACTTACTGTAGTTGGTGCGTACAATTGCTGAACTTCCGAAGCCGAAAGGGTTCGGTTCCACATGCCGATTTCATCAAGCACGCCGTTAATCGGATACCAATAAGTCAAACAGGCTCCTGCCGAATTGTTCTGAACACCGATATTTAAATCCTGCCCATTTGCATTGCCGTAATTAATATTTCCATTAGTTACATTTTTTAGCACGCCATTTACATAAATACTGATGGTATTATTGTCAACAGAATAAACCACATGCCGATAGTTTTGATAAACTGTTGTCAATCCACTTGCACTTCCTCCAATTCCCCCGAAATATGGATTTACACCAAAACCAGAAACTGTTTCAGATTCTGAAAAATAAATGCCATAACGGTCTCCACTTTTTGCTAAAACAGTTCCTGAAATCCCTGAAATGGCATTCCCCGAACAATTCATAGGCGTTTGAACCTGATTACCATCAATTTTTACCCAATAGGCAACGCTCATTTTATCCGAAAACTGAAGACTTGCCGAATTCGGAACTCTTATCCTATCGGGATTTCCGGAACCTCCCACGCTGTTAATGCCATTAAGTTTCAAACCCTGGCCTTGCACACCCTGTACGAAAGTGGGTGAACCAAAAGCCTGACCATGATTGCCATTACCACTCTCATCATTAGCATTGCCATTAAACGGATAATAAGCAACCAGTCCCTGCTGAAGGTTCAAGGGTAATCCAGAATTATTTCCTCCGCCAGATACACCTGAGGCCGATGCCGTAAGCGTCACCGCCTCGCCGGCACAGATTGTATTCTTGCTGGCCGTTACACCGCAAGTGAGCGGAACCGGATTTACCGCAAGCGTAAGTGATACAACCGAATCACAGCCGGCGGCGTTCTGCAAGGTAGCCGTGTAGGTACCTGCCTGCGTAAGCGTCTGGCCATTGAAGTTATAAGTCTGGCCTTCGGTGATGGAAGCGCTTACAGCTTTTGTGCTGGGCTGATTGATGGTAAGATTTACCGTAACTACGGAATCGCAGCCGGCGGAATTCGTGCCAGTCCAAGTGTAAGTACCGCTCTGGGTATAGGTCTGGCCATTGAAAAGGTAAGAAAGGCAGGCAGACTGATTGAGGGAAATGCTCGATGGCTGACCTGAGGATTTGCGGTAAATTACCATGCTGGAAGCATTAGAACCACTTACGTACTGTATGTTGTTGGCATCGGAAAACATGGTGCCAAGATTATAGGAAGCGGCATCAAGAAAAGAAGCTGGCTCAGCGGTAAAACCGCCATTTCCGTTACTCAACATGGCTCTCACGGAAGTCTGTCCAGAGGTGGAAAATAATATGAGGTCTTGTTTGCCATCCTTGTTCAGATCGAAAGCCTGACCTGCAGCGAAACCAGCCGGAATGCTGATGTCGGTAAAGGTAAAATTGGAACTTCCGTTCCAGCGGCCGAGTTTTACTGTTGCCGGACTTACACCATTAAGTGACATAATAACATCTTCAGTGCTGTTGATGAGGGGATCTGCCTGGATGGGAAATCCACCTGCAGCCAGGGGAGCGGTACTGAAGTTCACAATTACTGGCTGGAAAGTACCATTGCCATTTCCGCGGTAATAATACATGCCGCGTAGTCCGTCTGCCCAGCCATCCTTGAAGGTAACCAGAAAATCGGCTTTCCCATCGCCATTAAAATCGCGGGTATGGGTTCCATAAAGATCTCTCGGCCAAAGGTTATCAGAGGCTACAGAAAAATTACGGTTACCATCGTTACGGTAGGTCCTTCCGGGACTGTTGGTACTGGGCGAAAAGGGCATGCTGGTGGAAATAATATCCAAAAGGCCATCTCCGTTGAAATCAATGTCCTGACTCTGCATGCAATAGGGCCGAACAGGCAGGGGCAGATTAGTGCTCAGCCCGGTATTAAAAAAAGCGTTGTTCTGTCCGGTATTCCAGAAAATCCGAATCTGATTGTTAAGACAGGTTTGCCCGGTAATGGAATTGGATAAAATATCTGCCCAGCCATCGTTATCAAAATCCTTTACTGCAATCACATTACCGAAAAGCGGCAGCTGAAGGGAGCCAGCATCAGTAAAACCGCTGCCATTATTGAGATAAAAACGGGCCACAGACGAATTATCCTGTGTGATAAGGTCGGTTTTTCCGTCACGGTTAATGTCGGAAAACTGCCGGAAGTTCTCGCCATTGGTGCGGCTGAGAACCTGGTATTGGGTAAAATTTCCTCCGCAGTTTTGTGCCATTGAAGGCAGGGCTGCAAGCGAGAAAAAAATCGGAATTAGAGAAAATAGTTTTTTCATTTGTTTTGATTTCTGCACGATTCCGGCTGCAGAGATAAGTTGAACCTGCGTGGAATCCTGCAAACATCAGAAACCTGAATTGAACTGATCAATGAAGTCCTTCCGTAATATCTGCCGGAATGAATATAGCAACCAGAACAGTCTAGATTAAATTTGTTACAACAGACGCGAGTTTTTGGAATTAAATAAGGTTTTTTGACTTTACAACCACTAGTTTTCACTTAATGGAGTACAAATCAATTTCAGAAAAATTAATAATCCAAAATTGGCCATAAAAAATTTATATAAAGACATAAAGACTTACAGGTAAACATTTATACCATCCGTAATAAAAATTATCGAATTAATGGCTTACAAAAATAACAACTGAACGAAAACAGATGATACCAAAGAAAAAAAATAATTGAATTTAACTCAGAAATAAATGTTGATCAATCACAAATTGACCCCAGCGCATTCATTCTGAATAGCTAAAAGAAAAACGGAGTGTGAATTTACCCCAAGAACTCAAAACCGCAGTGCGGTGTCAAATATGAAAGTGTGGCAGAAACTACCTCTTGCCAACCTAGAAATCCTGATAAAAGAAAAAGCCTACGCCCCGCCGCCTTTTACTTCGCCTTCATTGTACTTGGACGGGCATTTCATCAGGATTTTATCGGCCTCAAAATGGCCATCCTTCATCGCACCCACAACCACAATTTTTTCAGAGCGCTCAAAATCTGCAGGTCTGGGTTTGAAATATAAGACTTCTACCAACTCCTTTTTTTCATCCAAAAGCATAAACCGAAAAAGATTGGGATCCTTTTCCGGCTGATAAAACATGCCTTCAATTTTACCACTGGCATCCTTAGGAAGACTTCCTACCACATGGACTTTGTCATCATCGCCGTCCTGTGCCATTTCTTTGGCTTCAGCAAAGCAAACATAAGAACTCGCATCCCCGGAGGTGGAGATAATTACCCCGATTCCAACCGCAATTACCAGCAGAGCGGCAAGATGAAATGGTTTGATTTTCATTTGATTACCTGATTTTCTTTCTCCAGCTTGGAAAGGCGTTTTTCTACCACAAACAGAAATGCAATCAGTCCTGCAAGCACCATCAATACACAGGCGAGCACGACATAAATTTTCCCATTGCTGCGCATGGTATCGGCCATTTCAGGATTGGAATCCTGGGCAAAAACAGCGAATGGAAGCATGTAAACCAGAAGGGCAAAGGCCCTGAAAAAGCTTCTTGAAATCATAAGGCTGAGAACTTTTTATGTAATCTTGAGATGCGCACAATCAGGTTGCCAAACCAGAAACCCATGAGGGTCCAGCCAATGACTGCAGGATAAAAAACCATCCGCATCTGATTGTCCATATCATATTTCCCAAAGGCCGGGTTGCCGCCATTTCCGGGATGCAAAGAATCCGTGAATCGAGGCAAGACCCATATCAATGGAATAAAAATAGCAAAAGCAAAAATGCTGTACACGGCAGAAACCTTGGCCCTTTCTTTTTCGGAATTCAAGGATCCACGCAAAACCAGGTAGCCAAAATAGATTAGCAATCCGATGGCAGAAGCGGTTTGCTTCGGGTCATTGCTCCATGGCGCGCCCCAAGTGTAATTGGCCCAGAGCATGCCGGTTACAAGACCAAGCGCACCAAACAAAATTCCTACCTGAACATAGGCATGGGAAAGCATGTCGTATTCGAGGCGCGAATGGCGCAGATATTGGATTGAATTCCACACAGAAGCACCAAGGAGGAATATCATTCCAAACCACATTGGCACATGGAAATATGTATTTCGAATGGATTCATTCACAATGTGAAGACGCGGAATAGGACCCAGAAAACCGAGTACAACCGCATAAATCAGCAAGAGGATCGAAATCCATTTCCACGAGGAGATTTTCGGCATTGTTTATGTGATAAGGGAATATTTCACGGGTTCCCTTAGGAGCGCCAAAGGTAAGGAAAGAGAATGAAGCTAAGCGAAACCATTATGAGGTCGAGCGAACAAAGTGTGGCAATATTTTTCCAGGCCATGTCCCAGCCCAAGGCATCGAGTGAGGTAACCGAAAGCCTTACAACCAGCATGAGGGTTGGAATCAACAATGGAAATCCCAGCACCGGAAGCAAAGATGAATTCCTGCGGGCGCGGGCAGCGACTGCCGACACCAGCGTAAGTGCCGAAGAAATACCCAGGCAGGCCAGAAAAATCACGGTTAAAAACATGGCATTGTCTTGTACCGGGCTTCCAAAAAAAAGGCCGAGAAAACCCCAGACAACCAAGGCTGTTAAAAAAAGCATCACAAAATGATAAATCAGCTTGCCCATCACCAAAACCTCGGGCCGGACCTGAAAATACCAGTACCAATATTCGCGGTCCATTTCCCGCTGAAATCCACGACTTGCCACCTGAAAACTTGAAAAAAGCAGCACCAGCCAAAAAATAGCATTCCAAACGAGGGGATTTACCCGGGCCTTTCCGGCAAAACTTATCTGGTAAACAGTGAAACAAGCCGATACCACAAAAAGCAGCAGAGATGCTGTCAGCACCCGCTGCCTGAACTCCAGTTTCAGGTCTTTTCGAATCAGAACAGAAAGTTGATTAAAAAACAATGGCTTGAAAATATCGGCCTGCAAGATTGGGAAAATTAGGCAGAAAGTTGATTAATGGCATCGGAGGAATGAGACACCGAGGCCATTTTGCAGTATGGTGAGGATATTCTATAGAGAAGGGATGGAGCTAAAAAAGGAAACATCCCTGGAAGAAATCGGGATCCGAAAAGATATGATTTGGGTCGATTTACAGAATGCCATTGAAAGTGAAAAGACCTGGATAGAAAAGAAATTCGGCCTTCAGATGCAGGACCAAAAAGAAGTTTCTGAAATTGAAAGTTCAAGTCGCTACCTGGAAAAAAACGGTGCCATAATTGCCAATTCCAATTTTCTTAAACTCAACTTACAAAAAGATGATGAAGGTTATCCTGTTGCCTTCCAGTTGAAAAACAACATTCTCTTTTCCTTTCGTATAGGCAATTCCGAAACTTTTGCTGAAACCGTGAGAAAGATGAAAGTGTCAGAAAAAACATTTCTTTCTGGTGCGGATATTCTTCTCTGGCTGTTTGAAACCCAAATTGACTACAAGGCGGATTTACTTGAAAGCATTTCCCGAAACATCACAGAAGTATATCAAAATCTAATGTCGGAACGATCAATTGATACCGATGGTATTTTGAAAATCATCAGGTTACAGGAAGAAACTTTGACTCTATCCTATGGAATTTCTGATAAAAAAAAGGTACTCGCCTCCATTTTAAACTCGCATCTTTTCCCCGAAGACCGGAAACAACGACTTGAAATTTTGCTTCAAGACATTTCCTCTCTTCTGGATTTTATCCCCATGGAAATGGAGCGAATGGGCAACCTCCAGCAAACGCAAAGAAACCTGAGTTTGCAGGAGCAGAAAAAGCTCATTCACGTTTCCATGGTTTATGCTTCCGGGATTTTGCTTGCAATTCTGATTGCCAATATTTTTAGCATGAATTTGAATAGCATCCCCATTCCGTGGCTGTCTTCTTCATTTGGCTTCTGGCTTTGCGTTGGCCTGATTTCTCTGGGCAGCATCGGCATAGCGCTTCACCTTCGAAACAAGAAATGGACCTAAAAACTAAAAATTGAGGTGCTTACATTTTTTTACTCCCTAATTTTAACATTTATTCAAGCACCCAATAATATCAGACAAATGGCCATTCTTGGAAACCTTGTTAAAACGGGAATTAGATTAAAAAGCAGGCAGCGAAAAGAACCATCGTCCGCCCTGGACGCACAATTAAAAGTGCTGCAAAAATTGCTTAGCAAAGCGGAAAAAACTGCCTTTGGCAAAGCTTACGATTTTACAAAACTGGTAGGACTGCACAAAGCAGGCGAACCTAAGGCAAAATACAAGCAGTTTTGCCGACATGTACCTACCCACACTTACAACCAAATATTTAACCAATGGTGGCATCGAACCTTGGCAGGAGAAAAAGACATCTGCTGGCCCGGGAGTCCAAAATTCTTTGCGCTTAGTTCCGGCACCTCAGAGGCTTCCACAAAACACATCCCCTTAACCCGTGAAATTATCCGGACCAACCAAAAAACAAGCGTCCGGCAAGTTCTAACCTTATCCCATTTCAAGGATTTGCCCGGCGACTTTTTTCTGAAAGGAATACTGATGCTCGGCGGATCAACCGACCTTAATTTCAATGGAATCAGCTATGAAGGCGACCTCTCTGGAATTCAGGTAAGTCAGATTCCGTTTTGGTTTCAGCCCTTATACAAACCGGGATCTAAGATTGCTCAGGAAAAAGATTGGAATAAAAAGCTGGATGAAATTGTCTTGAAAGCAAGGTCTTGGGACATTGGATGTATCGCAGGTGTTCCGGCCTGGATTCAGATTTTACTGGAGAAAGTGATTGCCCATTACGGAGTTTCCAACATCCATGAAATCTGGCCGAATTTTTCAGTTTTTGCCCATGGTGGGGTTTCCTTTGAGCCATATCGAATCGCATTCGACAAATTGGTCGGCAGGCCTTTGATTTATCTGGAAACCTATCTGGCCTCAGAGGGATTCATTGCTTATCAAAGCCGACCCGATACCAAAGGCATGAAGCTCGCGCTGGACATCGGCATCTTCTTTGAGTTTGTGCCATTTAATGATGAAAACTTCAGCAGTGAAGGAGAAATGGTGGCAAACCCAAACACCTTACTGGTTGATGAAGTTGAACTTGGTAAAGATTACGCCATCCTGATTTCTACCTGCGCAGGCGCATGGCGATATTTAATCGGGGATGTAATCCGTTTTACGGATATTGAAAAATCCGAGATCGTCATTACTGGCCGGACCCGGCACTTTATGAGCCTTTGCGGGGAACATCTTTCAGTAGAAAACATGAATTCAGCCATTTCCATTGTTCAAAAAGAATTCAATGTGAGCATTACCGAATTTGCCGTGGCAGGTATCAAATCAGGGACTCTGTTTGGCCACAAATGGTATGTAGCGTGTAATGATAAAATAGACGAAAAGGAATTGGGCCTTGCCATCGACAGAGAACTCAAATCCCTGAATGATGATTATAAAACCGAGCGGGGTCATGCCCTCCGTGAAATTCAGATTCAGGTTTTACCTCTATCTGTTTTCCATGGATTTCTTGCCAAAAAAGGCAAATTGGGTGGTCAAAGTAAGTTTCCAAGGGTGTTGAGAAAGGAGCAAATGGCAGAATTTGAAGACTTCATTAAAGAACAAAATCCGAACATAAATCCATAAGCAATCAGGATGCATATTGCAGGCATGTTGGACAGAAGCACAGCACCCGCAGCACGCAGGCCCTCCCTGCCAAAACTGCGGAGGCCCGAAACCGAATTCCTAGCCAATGGAATCGAATTAAGTACTTTCCTGAGCATTGAACAGGGAATTACCGTTTTAGAACTTTTATTTCCGGCAGCTACTCTGGATGCAGCCACCCGACAGCGGGAAGGATATCTTTTCAGAATGCTGGGAGAAGGCACCAAAGAAAAAACGGCCAAGCAACTTGCCGATGCCATTTCATTTTTAGGTGCAAGTCTGGAATTTTCACACAACGCAGACTTCGACTCAATTCAGATTTCCTGCCTGCCTCGATTTTTCCAGCCCATGTTGCGCATTCTGGAAGAAATCTGGCTGGAACCAATGTTCCCAGAGAAAGAGTGGAAAACCATTCAGGAAACCCAAATCCACCAGAATGGAATTCAATTACAAAAAACTTCCTTTCTGGCTGGAAGACTTTTAAAAGACAAGCTCTATTCAAGCAAACTCGATTACGGTTATTCTACCGATGTTGCACTGATTGAATCGATCAAAAGGGAAGAGTTTTCAAACCTATTTGAAAAAACAAGAACGATTGGTCCAGCGCTTGCCCTTGTTTCAGGTGCCGTCAACGACAATGACATCAAAATACTCCGCAATTGGCTTGGCAGTTTCAACAATTGCCGGCAAATAAACCGGCAAACAGATTTCGCCTTGCCAACATTTACTCCCGGTGTATTCTGGGCTGAAAAACCAGAATCAAACCAAACATCCCTGAGAATCGGCCAGTTTGCGATTGATTCAAGAAATTCAGACTCCGCCCTATTTGGGCTTACCCTCGAAATTTTTGGGGGATACTTTGGTTCCAGATTGATGTCGAACATTCGGGAAGACAAGGGCTGGACCTATGGTGTTTATGCCCAAAGAGTTCCATTCGCCGCAAAACCACATTGGGTAATTTCTTGCGACATCAATTCAGAATCGAGCTTGAAAGCCCTCGAGGAAATCAAGAAAGAATCTGAAATCATGCAGCAGGAACCAGTTGGTGAGGAAGAACTGGAAAAAGTAAAAAACTACATGTTGGGCCAGTTTCTTTCGTCCGTTACCAATGTTTTCGAAATAGCAGACAGATACCGTTCTGTTTGGGCAAACGGAACAGACTTTAATCGGGTGGAGGAAAACCAGAGAATTATCAGAGAGGCAAGCGCGCAGCAGATATTGGAAACTTCAGGAAAATACCTCAATTTAACGAATACGATTACCTGCCTTTCCGGCAAAATCCCAGATTAAACATTGAAAATTCAAACCCATATAAAATGAAAAACTACAAGGAATACTACCGCCAAATGGGCAACCTCATGTATTGCATGGCCATGATTGACGGCAAAATTGCTGTAAAAGAATGGACAGAACTGAGGCGAATCGTAAGAGAAGAACTTGTTCCAGCCGAAAAACATGGCGACGAGTTCGGAACTGATTCTGCTTTTGCAGTAGAATTTCAGTTTGACATTCTGGAAGGCAATAATGTAGAATTCGCCATGGCCTGGGAAGAATTAGAAGAATACCTAAAACACAATGCAGGCTTGCTTCCTGAAAGCGACAAAACCCAGTTGTTTCATGCCGCCGAAAAAGTTGCATCTGCATTTCACGGAATCAACCAAAGTGAAAACCAATTGCTTGCCAAAGCAAAAGGTCTTTTAAAAATCTAAATCCTGAAATCAGTTACCCGTGATCGACAGCATTGTCATAATTCCAACTTACAACGAAAAGGAAAACGCTGAAGCCATTATCCGAGAAGTGATGGCCTTAGAGCCAGAATTTCATGTCCTTATTGTGGATGATGGATCTCCGGATGGAACAGCCGAAATTGTAAAGAGTCTACAATCCGAATTTGAAGGAAGGCTATTTCTTGAACAAAGAAAAGGCAAACTCGGTCTGGGCACAGCCTATATCCATGGTTTTCGATGGTCTTTGGCAAGGGGATATGAGTTTATTTTCGAAATGGATGCTGATTTTTCGCACAATCCTAAAGACTTACCAAGGCTTCGCGATGCCTGTAAAACAGGTGGCGCCGACCTTGCAATCGGAAGTCGTTATGTGGTTGGCGTAAATGTTGTAAACTGGCCAATGGGGCGGGTTTTGATGAGTTGGTTTGCAAGCCATTATGTTCGATTGGTTACAGGAATGCAGATCAATGATACAACAGCTGGGTTTAAATGCTATAGAGATGTGGTGCTTAAAACCATCAATCTTGATAAAATTGATTTTGTAGGATATGCATTCCAAATTGAAATGAAGTTTTTGGCCTGGAAATTTGGATTCAGAATAGTTGAAATCCCGATCATTTTCACCGATCGCACCAAAGGCGAATCAAAAATGAGCCCCGGTATTTTCAAGGAGGCGGTTTTGGGCGTACTTCAAATGAAAATCCAATCCTGGTTCCGAGACTTCCGCAGAAATTGATATTGGACTTTGGTCTAAGAAATTTCGTTCTTCTTTCTTTCCTTTTGCAAGCGTTTTCGGGTTTCCTCTAAAGGAAGAGCGATTGTAAAAATTGAACCCTTTCCTTCAACCGACTCCACAAAAAGCTGGGCATCATCCTTGCTCAGGAATTCCTTACAGATTGACAAACCGAGTCCAGTACCCGCCTCATTGTTGGTTCCGGCCATGGAAATTGTGCTGTTGGTGAAAAGCGTGCGCATCACAGCATCTGACATGCCCACTCCATTGTCTTTCACATCAATAAAATGATAAGCTTTGTCCGAGCGATAATGAAGCCAGATATCGCCACCCTCTGATGTAAACTTTATTGCATTGGAAATCAGATTGCGAAAGACCGCCTGAAGCATCCCTTTATCAGATTTTATTTCTAGGTTTTCTGGAATCTGGTTATGAATCCAAATTTTCTTCTTTTGAACCTGCTCGCTGTATAGCTCTGAAATTTCTTTCACCAAAAGGTGAACATTCAGATCCTGACATTCAATTGGAATTTTATTCAATTGTAGCCGGCTCCAAGTCAGAACATCTTCCAACAGCTTGTTGTAGTTTGAGGAAGTCTGCTCCAATTGGTGAATACAGTCGCTGATGTCTTCCTCCGACATGCCTTGGCGGTGATTTTTGAGGATATAGATAATCGCATTCAAACCAGACAAAGGCGACCTTAAATCATGACCTAAAATTGAAAACAACTTAGACTTATCGTCATTCAATAGCCGGAGGATTTGCTCAATCTTTTTTTGACGAAGGAAATCCTGCGTAGTTAACGTGGTGGCAAAAATGGCGGCAATCATGGCGGTGATTACGAGCAAAAAATTGACCTGATCGCTTATTTCAATTTTTCGCTGGAGATATCGAATGTTGCGGTTCATGGAGTGCGACAACTCTCGCCTCGCAGATTCCGTTAAGGCATTAAAATCCATTAAATTATCCTGGACCTGTTCGTTCAGAATGGGAGAAATCGGTTCAGCTTTTTTAATTGGAACCAACTGTTTTTCTATCAACTGAACCCTGACACTTAGAAGTCTGAGAAGATCTTCGCGTTTATCCGTGGTGAGACTGGAAGAATCAGAATTACATAAAATATTTAAATAGGAAGCAATACTAAGGTTGCAAGCTTCGAACTCTTGCATCCTGCCCGGACGGAATTTAGCCAGCAACATCCTTCGAGACTTTTCCGATTCTAGAAGTTTCCTTTCAAGCAAAGAGATGTTATTCTGCGTTTTATAGAGCTTCTCTGCCTCTTTCATTTTCAGGCTAAAATCATTGTTAATCTGCCTGTTAAAGGAAATATTCACAACGATAACGGTGATAATGGCAATGAAGGTGAGCACAACAATGCCCAGGGCCCGGTTCCGAATAATGGTGAGGAAAATCTCCTTCATCTGCCTGCAAAAGAAAAACTATCGGGCCCGAATCTATGTTAAACCAGCGGGCCTGATGCAAGGAACAAATTTCAGGGGAAAATTGCCATCAGTTTTTCTGCCAAAGCCTGCCCCCGCAGATTTTTAGCAGCAATACGACCTTGCGGATCAATGAGAAAAGAACATGGAATTGAATTCACATCATAAAGACGAGCGACAGGACTTTTCCATCCCTTCAAGTCAGAAGCATGGGCCCAATTCATTCCGTCTGAAACCACTGCTTTCATCCAGGATTCTCTTTCTTCATCAAGACTCACAGAAAAAATCACAAGCCCTTTGTCTTTAAAACGACGATTTGCCTCGGCAAGGACTGGATTTTCGGCCCGACAGGGTTTGCACCAGGAAGCCCAAAAATCAAGCAAAACCCATTTCCCTTTGAATCGGGAAAGTGAAACAGCTTTTCCGGAAGGATCTGGCAATTCAAAATCTGGAGCAGGCTTTCCAATGGCAAAACGCCTTGGCGCTTCCATAAACGAAGACATTTTAAGCGTATAGGCACGCCCAGGTTTTTCTTTTTCAAATCTTAGGGCCAAGGAATCGAGATACGGGAAATCCTCTTCAGGAGACAACATAGAAGTGGCCAGATAAGAAACTGGATTAGGTCCGATGCTATCGATAAATGCCTTAACCTTAAACTTATAATTCTTTTGTAGCGACTCAAAAGCCCTAAGAACAGAATCAGCACGACTCGTTACGCCAGTGTACATGGCATTTTCATAACTGGCCTGAAGTTGTTTTGCCTGATCTTCAAAACCAAGTCGAAAGCCTTCGGTACGGTGCATTAAATCCGTCAATGGCGAACCAGAAAACTGTGATGACTGATAAAGCCGATTAAAATCCGCTTTTAAAATATGGGTGCCAGATTCAAGAAATAAAGGAAGAAACTGATCCCCAATTTCTAAACGATAAAGTCTTTCACTATCAGCAGGAACTTCCATAGAAAAGGAACCAGCCGAAATAGACACAGAATCAACAGTTTCAGGACCTTTAGACCCTACCCTTCTGAGCCTTACTTCCTTAATTTCTGAAGGAACATTATCAATTTGAGCATCTATCCGGGCAACAGATTGTTTTTCGCTCTGTTGGGAGCATGAAACCAGGAAAAGTAAAATCAGAATTAAGCCATTTTTCATGCCAATGAATTTACAATTTTCTGCCTTAACAATTCAAGTTCTTCAGGGTCTGGCGACAACTTTGGTTTTGAAAAGTTGATGTCTGCAATAGAATTAATTGGAACCAAATGAATGTGGGTATGAGGAACCTCCAAACCAATAACCGAAATGCCGACTTTCAAACAAGGCACTGCAAGGCGAAGACCTGTTGCGACTTTGTGGGCAAAGGCCCAAAGAGCTGCATAATCCGAACTATTGAGATCGAAAATATAATCCACCTCTTTTTTGGGCACCACCAGAACATGCCCAGGTGCTACGGGTTGAATATCCAGAAAGGCAATATGCGCCTCGTCTTCTGCTACTTTAAAACAAGGGATTTCTCCATTGATTATCCTGGTAAAAATGCTAGACATAACAGTTAAAATCCTGAGGCAATCTCAAGTACTTCAAATTCTATCGTACCAGCAGGAATTGTAATCATGGCTTTTTGGCCAACTTTTTTACCCAACAGACCATGTCCAATTGGACTCTTTACTGAAATCTTTCCCGATTTAAGATCCGCTTCTTCTTCCGCTACAATAGAATAAGTAAGGGTAGCGCCATTTTTAGAATTCCGAATTTTCACCTTCGTCATAATGGAAACCTGACTGGTATCAATGGAGGATGCATCCAGCACGCGGGCATTTGCCACCAAATCATCCAATTTAGAAATCTTAAGTTCAAGGTGACCTTGGGCATCTTTTGCTGCATCATACTCAGCATTTTCACTTAAATCTCCTTTGTCACGGGCCTCGGCAATTTGACGGGCCATATCCGCTCTTCCACGGACTTTCAGATCATTTAATTCATCTTTAAGCCTTTTAAGGCCTTCTTCAGTATAGTACGAAATTGCCATGAGTTCTTTGGGAGTTAAAAAGAAAAAACGGCTCGCGGGAACCGTTTCGTGAAAACAAAGGTAAGAAAATTCTAAAGCGAAAGAATAATAGAGAATCGATGGGTGCCACCGAAATACCGTGTAGTTGTATAAGAATAATCTAAACCGAAAACTTTAGACTTTACTGCACCTTCATTCAAATCGTCATTGTTAGGCATAAGTTCACCAGATTTACTTCTGGAGAAAGGAAGTTGAACACTGGCACCGAATGACGGTCCAAGGTTTGCATTACTTGCATCCGCCTGAGAAAATACACCATCCTGGTAATCATAACCGGCGCGAACCATAAAGCGTTCATCCCAACCTGCCTGTAAACCAAGCTGGTACTGATCTGAGGTGAATGAATTGGAACGAAAATTGAAACATGGAGTTAACTTCAATTTCATCACCTCACTCTCTACATAAAAATCATAGCCAACACCAAGATTTAACATGGAAGGCTGCTCAAATGCTGCTGTAAGTAATCCTACAGACTGAGAGTAACCAGTGCCTTGAACAGTACCACGATTGGTGAAAGCATCACCACCAAAATTGATTTTAGGTCCCAAATTCAGAAGTGAAACACCGAATTTAAATTCCTTCCTTTTACCAGTTTGATATTGAATACCGGCATCAAATGCGAGTCCAAAAACAGAAGCAGAGTAAGCCGACTGAGAAACACCTCTAACAAGAAGACCTGCAGAAATCCGCTTAGAAAAGTTTTTAGCATAAGCCATTCCAAAATTAAAAATCTGGGGAGAGAAAACGATTCCAGTTCCATCTGGACTCTCGTTGGTGGTTTCATAAAAATCACCAAGACTAAATGAGCTAAGCGTAAGGCCCATTGCGCCATCTCCTACTTTCGTACCGAATCCCAAGGAATTAATTCTGGTATCACTGCCGGCAAGGTAAATTGCATTGCAAAAATTAAATTCAGATCGCCTAACAGCAGAGAGCCCAGCTACATTAAGGCCCATTGATTCAACTCCACGAATAATTCCGGAATTGGCCCCTGCCATACCGGCACTTCTGGACCACGGATTAATCAGGAGCTCAACTGCACCTGCCTGTCCTCTCTTGGTATCATTTCCCGCGAAGCTGTTTACCGAAGTCAACAAGCCAGCAAAACCAAGTATAATTAACTTTCTATATTTCACGGTTTCCTATTTTAGAAAGGATGAAAAATCAATTGAAGCTATCAAGGTCAATAGGCCTAAGCACACCAAACCATTTAATTACCTTCTCTCCAAGCTTTTCAGATTTAACATGAATTAGATAAACACCTGAAGCAATTGGAATACCATTTTGGTTCTTTAGGTCCCAATCAAGGAATGTCTGATAGTTGGTACCTCTGCCGCTATAAATATTGACCCCTTCTGCGTTTGAAGAATATGGAAGCGAAGAACTTTGATCAAAATTAAACTGCCTAACCAGTGTACCTGAAAGGTTGAAAATACTCACCACACACTGAGAAGGAAGGTTTACAATCTTCACCCTACTATCAATCTGCGAATTTTCATACAAGGATTGAGAGAAATACGGGTTTGGTGCAACACGGATTAAATCAAGGGCAGATTTACCAACTTGAGTATTGTTGCGAATATTGACATTCTCAATTTTGAAACGATAAGTCGGATTAGAACCGAACTCAGAAGCAGAAGAACGATAATTTGCATAAGATTTTTCAACCCTAAGCTTTACTCTGGCGTCTGTCAAAAGCAATGGAAGTTCTCTCGCATTAATAAAGTCAATACCTCTACCCATTAGGCCCGCATACATAATGTTGGAAACAGACCATTTGCGATATGCCTCCAGCGTTGGATTCAGGGAAGTGTTCACAGTAAAAATACTGTCAATAGAACGCTCGGCAGCCTTTCCTTCATCGTAACGAGAGTTCATTACCATTATAAAATTCCGATTGCCAGACAATCCAACCCTTGGTTCCCATTGAAGATTATTGCCATTTTCTGGATCAAGAATTACACTTTCGGTGAAAATCATGTTCAAACGCTCACCCTTATCCAAATCAATGGCATAACCAGGGAACCAGCTCATACCACGGGAAGCCAATGCTGGATCGTAGGTTGCGGAACTTCCATCTGGAGCAAAGTCTTTATTGACAGACAAGCGTCTGCTCTTGGCCATTGTAAATCTTTTTCTAGTACTTCCACTTGAACCTCCAATTGAATCGCATTGTAAAACAACACAACGGGTCCATTTGGATTTATCTGCGGTAAAGACAATGTCTACATTACCAATTTTTGAAAGCGCAGAAAGAGTCAAATCAGAATCATAATCAAAAGGATTTGTAGCCTGCACAATCTGAGGGCCACCTTCACTATTTGGCGATGTTGCGCTTAAAGGTAGTGTTGCCTTTTCAGAAAGGATATATGGAATCCAGCCATTTTCTGCGAAAGACTTATAAGTGCCCTTTTGATCAAGTGCATAATAGTCGGAACCTACTGCGTACGCATCACCCCTGATGTAATTAAAACCAGGATCGAATGCTGAACCATTGGGAGAAATCCCATAGATCCACTGCTTTAAAGGATCCGAATCCGTGATAAGCTCGGCAGAAATAGCGCCATTCTTAGACAATGGATTTGAAATATCAGCGCCTGGATTTGCAGGATTTTTTGGACGAAGTGAAATACCGAATTCAGGGATAATTTGTTCAGAAACTGCTGAAACCGGCTTTTCGGCACTAACCGATAGACCAGAATTCTTTTCGGTGAGAGTCCAAAAATCGAATCGTGCGAATTCTTCTGTTAAACCCGATTTTGATGTATCTGACTCTAAACGGAATTTTAATCCTTGCTCACCAGACTGTTTCAAAATGAACCGACCTCTCTCCAATTCAGCAAGATCGAGCTTGTAGGAAAAATCACCAGAATTAATCGAAAGATCCAAATCCAAATCAACAAATCCAGAACCAGCAGAAACAACCCTTTTGACAACTGCGCGACCTTGAGCAAATGGCTCACGCTTCCTTAACAAGTTGAAAGGAGCCAGGATAGGCC
>CANETC010000015.1 GCA_947441055.1 Cytophagaceae bacterium
TCGGAGACCCTACCATATTTGTAAAGTCCGTAGTCCCTGCTTTGCAAGACTCAGGACAGATAGAAACAAAAAAACCTATGAGTTTTGCTTGGACGCGTATAACGAAACCTCATAGGTTTAACCCATTGACCCAAAAATCCACGAAATCCCTCCATCCGTCTAATCCGTGATGCAGACACAAAAGGCCGCTGTTATCGGTGTTTTTCACCAACGAAATACAATGGAGCGAGGCTTATCTTCATCCCGGATATTGAAAAGGCGTATTCCGTTCCGCCATAGGCAGACCATACTAGTGCAATACTGGACTACAGACTGACATTTGAAATGCTACCCATCCTGACAGTTTGACAAAACAGGGCATTTTTGCCGGAAAATGGTTTGATTATGGCTGATGAGGCGGCAGATTGCTGATTATTTCCAACACCATTTTTTCTGAAAGCGGTTTAGATTCAAAACCCTTTACCATACTAAAGGTTTCAGCCCGGTTGTGATCCCTTGAATCGAGTGATGAGGAAAGAATGTACACCACGGTATTCTTCAGGCTGCTTTCACTATACCGACGGATGGATTCCAGAAAATCAAAACCATTCATACCAGGCATCCGAATGTCAATCAGAATAACATCGGGAACGGGTAAATTTTGTTGAATTTGCGATGAGATGAAATTCAGCGCGGTTTCAGATTCAGAAAATACTTCGCATTGGTAATCCGGATTCACCTGATGAATTACTTCCTCTGAAAGAAAGTTAAAAATATCTTCATCGTCCAGAAGTAAAAAGCGAACCATTTTTAAGCTTGTTTGGGCCGAACCGGAATTGTAATCATGACACGGGTACCTTCGTTCACTGTTGATTGCAAATCAATACTACCTTTAATTTTTTGAATAATCTCGCGGCAAATGTACAAACCTAAACCACTTCCAGGGCTTGTTTTTGAGGCCCGGTAAAACATATCGAATATTTTATTGAGGTGCTCTGAAGAAATTCCTTCTCCATTGTCTGATACTGAAATCTTTAATTCATTCTCTTCCATGCTTGCCTTCACCTCTACAAAAGATGAAGGATTGTCTTTTCGTAAATACTTGTAAGCGTTACCAATGATGTTTTTCAACAAGGTGTTGATCCTGTTCTTATCCGAAATTACCTGAACGGCATTTTCAGATACCTCTCTTTCGAAGTGGACTTTGAATGGAATAGCGAACTGAATATCGCTCTGAATTTCATCAATCATGCGGCGCAAATCGAATTCCTCCTGACTGAGGTCCAATCTTGCATTGCGGGAATATTCGAGAATTTCATGGATGGTTTCATCCAGTCGTTTTACCGAATCCCCTGCCCTGTTAAGCAGCAAACGCGTTTTTTCTTCCAGACCAGTCGATTTCATTACCAGGTCGAGAATCCCTTTGATGGAAAGCAGTGGTGAACGGAGATCATGCGAAACGCTGTAAACGAAGTTATCCATTTCAGCATTGATTTTCCTGAGCTCTTCGTTCTTTTCAACCAGATTTTTTCGGGCAATTTCCCGTTCATATGCGTTGCCAATAATACCGGAAATGGCTCTTAGAAGTTCTATGTCGGATTTTTTCCATGTCTTGTATACAACGCATTCATCGAAACCGATAAAACCAAAAAACGAACCATTTACGATCAGAGAGAAAACCAGAATCGATTTTATTTCCTGAGGCTCAAGGAGTTCCCTGACATCTGCTGGAAGTTCGCTGATATCTTCTGAGAAAATAACACCTGTTTCCTGAAGGGTTTTTTCCCAATAGGAAACATATTCATAGGGAACATATTTGAGGTTGTCGATTTGCGGCTCGATTCCCGCATTGCAGACCTCAAAAGTATTGGAGCAGGCAAGTCCCCTATCTATATTTTCAAAGATGTAAATCCGGCTTACCTGTGTGTGCTGCATAAGAGCCCCAAGTACTGCATCAATGCTTTTGTCAAAATCAAGATAACGATTGAGATCAAGTGCAATTTCTGCAATCAATTCCTGCTGGCGAAGATTATACTTTAACTCTTCCTCATTGGCCAGAGAACGAGTAATCTCTTTATAAACAGCAATAAAATTAGGAGGACTTCCCTCTTCGTCCAAGACGGGTGTAAGCTGAACTTCGAAGTGGATTATTTCTCCGGATTTCCGGTAAGTCTGCACTACAACCTCCGCAAATTCCCGATGGCTTAAGGCCTGAATGAGCTTTTCAATTTCTTCAGCATTGTTACTCGGGTCATCCAGTAAATCCCAGGGATGGCTACCCAGAATTTCCGAAGATGAAAAGCCGATTATTTCTTCAAAAGCCGGATTGTTCCAGGTTATTTTTCCTGCAAAGTCCGTAATGAGAATGGGACTGTTCATTCGATGCACCATTTCAGAAAAGCTCTTGAGCTGAACCTGCCCTGAAGCGCCCTTCTCCTGCCCTGATTTTACGGCCTCGTTCATTATTTAAATTGGATTTGGATTACAATATTCTCAATCGTGTTAGCAATATAATCGGTAATCAATGAAAGTATGACATTTTATTCGACAAGGTTGGAATACAAATTCCCCCAACCGAAAATGCCTAAATAAATTTATACTAAAACAATTTTAATCAGTTAATACAATTTGTCTTATCCGCCTTTGGCGGGAGGGAATTCGACCCTACGATTGCGGTAGCCTAGAAAATCAAAAAAAATCCGCGAAATCACTAAATCCCTTTAATCCGTGATGCAGACAACAAGGGCAAAGGGACTTCTATTTGGCTAAGTTAAACCACCCCCGGGGACTGGAGTCCATCACATATTTATTGTCCTGAGTCCCTGCTTTGCAAGACTCAGGACAGATAGAAACCTATGAGGTTTGCTTGGACGCGTATAACGAAACCTCATAGGTTTAACCCATTGACACAAAAATCCTCGAAATCCATTCATCAGTCTAATCCGTGATGCAGACAACAAGGGCAGAGAGACTTCTATTTGGCTATGTTAAACCACCCCGGGACTGGAGTCCCTCACATATTTATCGTCCTGAGTCCCCGCTTTGCAAGACTCAGGACAGATGGTAATTAGCCATTATTGACTTGTTGGTGGAAAACACCAACAAGGGCGGAACGGGGATTTTGAATAAAACAAGTGACAGCCAACTGAGGACAATAAGCCATGGCATTGACGGAGGTCAGAGAAGCCGTATGGGTGAACTTTTACTTTTGGGAAATCACCCATCAGAACCCTATGAAAAACAGTTTCATCCTCCCATTCGCCACGATTGGCAAAAAAGACATACCAGAAGCAGGTGGCAAAAATGCAGCCCTTGGCGAAATGTTCAACGCGCTGAGTTTTCATGGCATTCGGATTCCGGATGGATTTGCCATTTCTGCCACGGCTTTCCGGTATTACATTTCTCAAAATGGCCTGTTTCAGAAACTGGACAGCGTGCTCAGAAAACTTGACAAAGAAAACCTGAGTAACCTAACTGAGATTGGGAAGCAATGCAGAACCATCATCGCAGAGGCTTCCATCCCAGAACTACTCGCCAATGAAATCAAAGAAGCCTACGACAATTTCATGAAAGAATATCCGGGCTCAAGTCTTGCGGTACGCTCATCGGCCACAGCAGAGGATTTGCGGGATGCCAGTTTTGCGGGACAACACGATTCTTTTCTTAATATCACTGGCGCCAAGGATTTGCTCAGCGCAGTGAAGGACTGCTACATTTCTTTATTCAACGACAGGGCCATCAAATATCGGGAGGACCATGGCTTTAATCATATGGAGGTGCCTTTGTCCTGCGGCGTACAGAAAATGGTGCGCGCAGATTTGGGTGGTTCTGGCGTGGCATTTACGCTCGACCCGGAAACGGGCTTCCGGGATGTAATCCACATTTCTTCCGTCTGGGGCTTAGGTGAAAACCTTGTTCAGGGAAAAGTAGAACCAGATGAAACGCTCGTTTTTAAACCAAGCCTCAAAAAAGGACTTGACCCAATCATCCGAAAAAAAATCGGTCTGAAAGAACTTACCTTGATTTATGCCCAAAAGAAGGAAGTCCTGCCAGAGAACGGAACACCCTCCGTTTCAAGGATGCCAAGTACTGAAAATATCCGAACCGAAACCGACAAGCGAAACCTGATGGTGCTCAACGACGACCAGGTAAAGGAACTTTCTCAATGGTGCATCGGCATTGAAGACCATTTCGGAAGTCCGATGGACATAGAATGGGCTTTAGACGGATTGGACCACAAGCTTTATATTTTACAGGCAAGGCCGGAAACAGTTCACTCTTTGCAAGTCAGAAAAACCGCCAAAGAGTTCACCGTTCATGTAAAGGCAAAAGAAATCTGTTCGGGCAGAGCGGTTGGGCACAATGTGGTAACCGGCAGAGCATGTCTGGTAAATTCTCCCCTGGATGTTAACAAAGTGCGGCAAGGCGACATCATTGTCACCGACACCACCAACCCAGATTGGAATCCTCTGCTGAAAAAAGCCGTTGGCATCATCACCAACAAAGGAGGCCGTACCAGTCACGCGTCCATCGTGGCAAGGGAACTCGGAATTCCAGCCGTGGTGGGTACCAACAATGCCACCGATCAACTCAAAGATGGACAAATGATTACCCTGAGTTGTGCCGAGGCCGAAACCGGGAAAATTTATGATGGTGTTCTCGACTGGGAAGTGAGGGAATTCAGGTTGGATGACATCCCCGAAACCCACACAAAACCCATGCTGATTCTGTCGCAACCAGACAGGGCTTTGGATCTTTCGTTTTACCCAAATTCGGGTGTGGGATTGATGCGAATGGAATTCATTGTAAACAATTGCATTGCGGCACATCCCATGGCTCTGGTGCATTTTTCAACCTTGCCAGAAGGCGCAGATAAAATAATTGTGGATTACAAAACCCGGGGTTGGACTGATAAAAGGGCCTATTTTGTAGACAAACTCGCCAGATCTGTAGCGCAGGTGGCAGCAGCCTTCTATCCGAAAGAAGTTATTGTGCGGATGAGTGATTTCAAAACCAATGAATACGCCACTCTGCCCGGTGGAAAGTTTTTTGAACCCGTGGAGGAAAACCCAATGCTGGGCTTCAGAGGAGCATCCCGATACTACAATGCCTGGTATAAAGAAGGTTTCCGGATGGAATGTGAGGCCATGAAATATGCCAGAGAAAAAATGGGTATGACCAACATCAAACTGATGGTACCTTTTTGCCGGACATCGGAAGAAGGGCGGAAAGTTGTCCAGATTATGGAGGATGAAGGCCTGAAACAAGGAAAAAATGGGCTTGAAATTTATGTGATGGTTGAGATTCCATCCAATGTAATTGAGCTGGAAGAGCTTGCAACCATTTTTGACGGATTTTCCATTGGATCAAACGACCTCACACAGCTTACACTCGGTATAGACAGGGATTCGAATTTGATCAGCCATCTGTTTGATGAACGAAATTCAACCGTAAAATGGATGATTTCAACCGCAATTGCCAAGGCCAAAAAATGTGGTAAGAAGATCGGCCTTTGCGGTCAGGCACCAAGCGATTATCCGGATTTTGCCAATTTTCTGGTGGAAGAGGGAATCGACAGCATTTCTTTCAATCCAGACTCGCTGCTAAACGGCATACGCAATATTCACAAAGCCGAGGAGGCGCTCATGGAAATTCACGAATAAACTTATGAAAAGACTAGAAGGCAAAGCTGCGATTGTAACAGGTGCAGCAGGAGGAATTGGAAAGGCAGCGGCCATGTTGTTCGCTGAAGAAGGTGCTTCAGTTTTGGCAACAGACCTCCATATCGACATTCTTGAAGAATGGACGAAAGGCTCCAGTCCGGCAGTGGTAGGATTCCGGCACGATGTAAGCTCGCCGGAAGACTGGAAAAAGGTAGTAGAAACAGCGGTCTTGCTGTTCGGGAAAATTGACATTCTGGTAAACAATGCCGGCATCTTTCATGCCGGCACCAATACCGAAAACTGCAGCATTGAGGAATGGCATAAGTTTATGGCCACCAACCTGAGCGGCCCATTTTTCGGTGTTAAAGCCGCCCTTCCTTTTCTCAAAATGCAGGGAGGCAGCATTGTAAATGTGTCTTCCATTGCAGGCATTGTTGGCGGAAACGGACCGGCCTATTCTGCTTCCAAAGGCGGTTTAAGACTGCTATCAAAAGACATGGCCATAGAGTTTGTCAAATATGGAATTAGGGTAAATTCGCTTCATCCAGGAGGAGTTTTAACACCCATGACAAAAGACATGGTAGGGGGCCCCGGCGGACAAGAGCTCATTAAAAACAGTTGCCCGATGAGCCGCCTGGCTTCACCCATGGAAATGGCCTATGCCATTCTTTATCTGGCGAGTGATGAATCTTCTTTCGCTACCGGATCAGAACTGGTGGTGGACGGTGGACTTACCGCCCGCTAGGGAAATCGATAAACTTCATTTTTCAGGTTGAAAGATTTTGCTGAGGTTTGTGCAATCTCATCAAGTAATATCTTTTACCCTGTTAACATGATTTTTTTCAAACAAATCCTTGGATTTCTGGCAGCATGCCTGTTTTCCATTACCATGGCAAGTGCACAGGTAACTGTCACTTATAAGGTTGACATCAGCAATTATCTGGCTGGTGGTGCCACTTTGGGTGTAGGCGGAATTCGAATCGGCGGCAATTTTGGTGCATTAAATTCTCCTTTGCCCGATTGGATGCCTTCCGCCGTTCAGTGCGGCATGAGCAATACCGGCAACAATGTATGGTCGATTTCTGTGACTTATCCGGCCACCTCTGTTGGTGAGACGCAGTTCTACAAATTTGTAAACAACGATTGGGGAACAAACGAGGGTGTAGCCGGCTCAACAATTGCCACTGGCGGATGTGGAGTAGATGACGGCGCTGGCAACATCAACCGAACGTTTGTTATCCCAGCTTCCAATGCCACAGTTTGCTTTTTTTGGGATGCCTGTACCAGTTGCCAGCAGTCAGGCACATTACCAACGGCTACGACTCTTTCACCGGCAACTGCGATTACCGACAATTCTGCAACTGTCGGTGGTTCATCCGCAGGTACTGGCATCACAGCCCGGGGCATTTGCTATGCCACCACCCAAAACCCGACTATTGCCAATTCCAGTGCATCCTCCGGAAATGGAGCCGGTGATTTCAATTCAAACCTGGGTGGACTAATGCCCGCCACAACCTATTATGCCAGGGCTTTTGCGACCAATTCTTCTGGTACAGGTTATGGAAACCAAATCAGTTTCACTACCCTCCCATCCCTGGATATCGTAGCAACTACAGGAACTTCCTCCAATTTGGGTTCCACTACTGCCGATGTTTCAGGATTTGTAAGCGGAACCAATATTACTTCCAGAGGCATTTGTTTTTCGACGAGCCAAAATCCAACAATGGCCAATTCAGTGGCAAATGCTGGAACCGGATCCGGAAGTTTTACTGCCAACCTGACCGGCCTTACTCCGAGCACGAACTATTATGCAAGGGCATTCGGAAGCGGACCAGCTGGAACATCTTATGGGAATCAAATTTCCTTTACCACCCAGGCAGCACAGCCTCTGGGCATCACAATTACATTTAAAGTTGACATAAGCAATTACCTTACAGCTGGAAATACGCTGGGCGCAAATGGGATTCGGATTGCAGGAAACTTCGCAGATCGCGGGGCAACTGTGAACGGAAATGCCATGGCAAACTGGACACCTTCAGATCCATTTTCTGGCATGAATGACGAAGGAAACAACATCTGGTCCACGGACATTACCTTCCCAAGCAATTCCACCGGCCAAACCCTTACTTACAAATTTGTAAACAACGACTGGGGAACCAATGAAGGAACCGACCCAACGAATACAATCGTTTCCGGTGGTTGCGGAGTTGATGATGGTACCGGCAATGTTAACCGTACCCTTGTGATTCCTGCCAGTGTACAAACACTGGAATTTTGCTGGGATAAATGCACACCATGTGCAGGCACACCAAGTGCGCCGATCGTGACATCGGCGGCAGCCGCAACTGCTATTACTTCCAACTCTGCATCCATTTCAGGAACCGCAACAGGAACTGGCATCACCGCCCGCGGTGTTTGTTATGGCACTTCCCAAAACCCAAGCATTGCCAACACCGTCTCAAATGCCGGAACTGGCGAAGGAAGTTTTACCGCAAACCTCAGCGGGCTTTCTCCTGCAACGCTTTACTATGCAAGGGCATTTGCCACCAACGCAAGCGGCACTTCTTATGGATCAGAAATTTCGTTTACCACCCAGCCAGGTACACCGGTGCAGACCGTCAATGTCACATACAAAGTGGATGTAACAAATTACATCGCTGCCGGTAACACAATCGCTGGAAACGGCATTCGCATCGCCGGTAACTTCGCCGACCGTGGGGCCAAAGTAAACGGTACCGCCATGGTGAACTGGACACCAACAGATACAGCATCCAGAATGACCAATACCGGAAACAACATCTGGTCCATCACGGTTACTTACGCCGATAGTTCTGTGGGCAAGACGCAGCAGTACAAGTTTGTAAACGGTAACTGGGGAAATAATGAAGGTGGTATTGGCTCTGGCATCGTCACCGGAAACTGCGGAGTTGATGATGGTGGCGGAAACATTAACCGGACCTATGTTATTACTTCCACCACCCAAACCCTAACGTATTGCTGGGATCAGTGTGTTGCCTGTACAACGGCCAGCGCTCCGGTTGTAACAACCGCCGCTTCCGCAACTGCCATCACCGCCAATAGCGCGTCCCTCGATGGTACCGCAACCGGAACTGGCATCACCGCCCGCGGTGTTTGTTATGGCACTACCCAAAACCCAAGCATTGCCAACACCGTCTCAAATGCCGGAACAGGGGAAGGAAGTTTTACCGCAAACCTCAGCGGGCTTTCTCCTGCAACCTTTTACTATGCAAGGGCATTTGCCACCAATGCCACCGGCACTTCTTATGGATCAGAAATTTCATTTACCACATTGCCTGCTCAGGTTCAAGGTGTGAATGTGACATTCAAAGTAGATGTAACAAATTACATCGCGGGCGGAAGTACCATTGGTGCAGGTGGAATCCGGATTGCGGGAAACTTTGCAGACCGTGGCGCCAAGGTAAATGGAACCAACATGGTAAACTGGACGCCAACAGACGCAGCCTCTGCTATGACAAATACTGGAAATAACATCTGGTCTATCGCCATTACATACCCGGATTCTTCCATTGCAAAGACCCAAACCTATAAATTCGTCAACAACGACTGGGGCACCAACGAAGGAACCGATCCATTGAATAACATCGCCAGCGGAGGTTGTGGTGTGGACGACGGAACAGGCAACATCAACCGCACCTTGGTGATTCCATCAGCCAACAGCAATTTGACTTATTGTTGGGATCAGTGCACGAGCACTTGTGTGGTAACCTCCCTTGAAGAAATTAATTTGCCAACCACAACTGCAGCATACCCGAATCCTTTCTCCAGTAATTTGATTGTTGAAAGCCGAAACGCCGGGAAATTCCGCCTGATTTCAGTTCTTGGCAAGGTTGTGATGGAAGGCCAGTTGAACCTAGGGAAAAACAGCATTGAAACTTCAAGCCTTGGAAACGGACTTTACATTCTAAGCAGTGATGGACAATCAATTCAACGCCTGTTGAAAAAGTAAATCCATCCATTTTTTCATTGGAAGACCGGTGCGAAAGTGCCGGTCTTTTTTTTGAAAAACAGTTAGAAAATCAGCCAAGCACAGTTAGCAAAACCTTTGCGGCAGCCGATAAGAAACCTACATTTGCATCTCTCTATTACTTCATTACCTACATTTTAACATGAAATTTTCCAAACGCATTCTGCTTGCAATAAGCTTTCTTCTATTGATGGAAATGCCCTCAATGGCGCAGGTGAATATTACCTATGTAGTGGACATTAGCCTTTACCTCGATTCTGGAAATGTACTCGATACCGGAGGAATGCGAATTGGAGGCCGTTTCAGTTCGATGGGAATAAACAACATTCCTGACTGGACGCCGTCTTCGAATCCCTGCAAAATGACAAATACCGGAAACAATCGCTGGAGCATTACCATTTCCTATCCGGATTCAGCCAAAGGGAAAGCCCAAGATTTTAAATTCGTGAACGGAAATTGGGGCACTGGAAAAGACGAAAGGTCCCCCGACCTGACTGGTTGCGGCTATATCAGCGGTGGCAATGTGAACCGCAGAATCATCGTTCCAAACCAAGACAGCACTTATTTGTATTGCTGGAACAGATGTTCGCCATGTCCGGTTCAATTTGTGGTGAGCACAGGAAACGCCTCCGCCATCACCAGCAATTCGGCCACTGTAAGCGGCTTTGTAACTGGGACAGGCATCATCGAACAAGGCATCTGCTATGGCACAAACGCCAACCCCACGGTTGTAAATTCTTATACTTACGCTGATCCCGGTTCAGGAAATGGAAATTTCAGTGCCAACCTAAGCATGCTTAATCCTGGTACGGTTTATTATTTCAGGACCTATGCAAGAAAAAGTGGAGGCTACACATATGGAAACATTAACACCTTCACCACCCAAGTTCCCGGCCAATTTACCAGCATCACTTACAAAGTGAATGTGGGTAATTACCTGGCCATGGGCAACACCATCGGAGCCAATGGAATCCGAATTGCCGGAAATTTCATGAGCCTGGGTGCAAAAAAAGGGGGAATGAGCATACCAAACTGGATTCCTACAGACTCAAGCTGCGCAATGCAAAACATGGGAGGAAATATTTGGGCAATCACCATCTATTACCCGGATACTGCCATCGGAAAGGTTCAGCTTTACAAGTTTGTCAACAACAATTGGGGACCCAATAGCAATGAAGGTTCAGACAGCTTGCTTGCAGCTGGTTGCGGAATTTTAGAAGGAACCGTCATCCACAGGATTTTCACCATTCCCGACACAGACCATACCCTTGAATTCTGCTGGGACAGGTGCAGTTCGGTTTGTGGTCCATTGCCTACGGCCCCAACCGTAAGTACCGGAGGTAGCGCCTCTGCGATTACCGCAAATTCGGCCACTGTTTCGGGCTCAGCCTCCGGAACGGGTATCTCAGCCAGAGGCGTCTGCTTTGACTTGGCCCCAAGCCCTACCACCAGTGATTCTGTCGTTGCTGCGGCTCCGGGTTCAGAGAATTTCACTGTGAATCTAATCAACCTGCAGCCCAACACCACTTATTACGCCAGGGCATTTGCGAGCAATCCGATGGGAACCAGTTATGGTAGCGAAATCAGTTTTACAACTGCCGTGGCCGTTCAGTTTTTCAACATAACTTATTCCGTTGACATCAGCTTGTATCTTGCACAGGGAAATACCGTTGGCCCAAATGGTATTCGGATCGGCGGCAATTTCGCAGATCAGGGTTGCACACTTCCAAACTGGACACCTTCTGCCCCGGCTTGTGCCATGACCGACAACGGCAACAACATCTGGTCCATCAGCATCCAATATCCTGATTCTGCTGCAGGAAATATTCAACGGTATAAATTTGTAAACAATGACTGGGGCACAAATGAAGGTTCCGCAAATCTGGTGACAGGTGGCTGTGGCGTACAGGATGGTACCGA
The DNA here is from genome assembly GCA_947441055.1 of Cytophagaceae bacterium. Taxonomy (GTDB): domain Bacteria; phylum Bacteroidota; class Bacteroidia; order Cytophagales; family Flexibacteraceae; genus CAMDMI01. Next base: position 11,569 of record CANETC010000015.1, read on the forward strand.
TGTAAACAGGATTCTATCCATTCCCCAGTCTGCCAACACATTCACATTCTGCTGGGATTATTGCACATCCTTTTGCGAGGTTGGAAATGAGGCCCTCAAGAATAGACAAAGCATTGAAATCAGACCCAATCCGTTTGAGGAATCCATTGTGGTAAGTCTGGAAAAACCTTGCAAATATGAAATCACCAACCTAATGGGTCAAAAAGTCTTGCTTGGAGATCTCAATTCCGGCGATAACTCCATTGATACAAAGACAATTCAAAGCGGTATTTACTTGCTCAAAATGGAAGGAGCTGCCGCAATCAAAATTCACAAAAAATAAAAAATAACAGAATGAAATAAGAAAGGCTGCCGGAAAGGGCGGCCTTTTTTTTAGTAAGAAGTAGCAGGCATGTAAGCAATTTTAAAAAGTAACACAACACAGAGTCAATTCTTTGGCTCACCTTTGTTGCACCATTACATGAAACCCTATCTGTTTTGAGACTTATTATTACCACTTTAGCCTTGGCACTCGCCTTGGTACCTAATAACGGTTCCGCACAAATTCAGGTGCAGATACCAGACCGCATCAAAGTTGCCGACATGGAATTACATATCCAGGAAGGGGCAAAAACCACGCTTACAACTTATGTAAGCAAACTTGTTTCCAACAATAAATATTTCAGGCAGATGGTGGACAGGGCCGATGCCTATCTGCCCATTGTGGAGAGAATTTTTCAGGAAGAAGGACTTCCAGATGACTTTAAGTATCTGGTCATTCAGGAATCGAGTCTGGTTTCTCACCTTGTAAGCACATCCAATGCAGTAGGTTACTGGCAGTTCAAAAAAGAAACCGCTATCGAAATGGGCTTGAGGGTGGATGAAGAAATTGATGAGCGCATGGCCATCGTTCCAGCGTCCAAATCGGCTGCCAAGTATTTAATCCGGCACAACCATTACATGCAGAACTGGGTATATTCGCTTTTGGGCTATTATGCCGGATTGGGCGGTGCCAAAGCCCTGATCAATCCCGAAAAAATTGGTTCCAAAACGCTGGATATTGATGAAAATACCCATTGGTACATCTTGAAATTTATCGCCCATAAAATTGCATTTGAACCGCATCTGTACAGAAATACCGCAAGTCCGAACCTCAGAATTCAGGAGTTTGCTGAATGTGAAAACAAAACCCTTGAGCAAATTTCAAAAGAAACAAATTACCCGCTCGATCAGCTTCAATTTTACAACCGCTGGGTGCTGAAAGGCTATATTCCCGGTGACCGTGACTATACCATTATCTTGCCAATTAAGCCTGAAGAAGGCGTTGTTTTCGACTCGCCGGTTTATGTGCGGGCTTCTCCTTCGGTTGACAAACTTGAACCATGGAGAGAGAAAATGCTATTTGGCTTAATTGAAAAACCTGTAACTCAATCCGAACCGGTTGTATTGGCCGATGGCAAAACAGAAATCCCTGTATTCTTTGATTGGAACGGAATAAAAGCCATTCAGGCCAAGAAGGGAGACAATTCTTCCAGACTCGCATTGCTGGCAGGCATAGGACGGGATGAATTCCTAGAATACAATGACCTGCGGATTTTCGACCCGATTGTTCCTGGTGAAGTGTATTACGCAGACAACAAGAAAAATAAGGCAAAAATCCCTTTCCACACCGTTCAGCATGGTGAGACGCTTTGGGAAGTTGCCCAAAAATATGGCCTCAAAATGAAGTCACTCATGGCCAAAAACCGGATGCAGCGGCCTGAAAAACTGAAACCAGGAAGGGTCTTGTGGATGCGTCATATCCGCCCGGAAGATGAGCCAATCCGATTTGAGGCTGTGGCTGAACCGGCAAAACTTCAGGCTCCGAAAGCGCCAGTTTTACAAACCAATGCCATTGCAGAAAAGCGGTTAGATTCTGCGCGAATGAAAAAAGCAGAAGTAAGGGCAATGGTGATCATCGGCAAGGACAGCCTTCCCCAAACAGAAAATACAATTAGTCCGGCCGAAGTTGCGCTTACAGCAAAAGTTGAATCAGAAATTAAGCCTGATTCAAATAAACCTGTAGTAGAAAATCAGACCATAGTTTCTCAAAATCAAACACCAGTAGAACCAGAGCAAGTTGCCCTTGTATCTTCCAACAATTCTCAGGTGCTTACCGAAAAGTTGGCAGAACCAAAGCCCGAAAAAGCAGCGCTCGTAATGCCAGAAGTTGTTGAAGGAACAATCACTGCACTTGAAGGCATGACCTGGTACCGCATCAGCCGTCATTACCACAAATCACTCGACAGCCTTCAGGCTTGGAATGGAAATGACCAGAACCTAATGGCAGGAAGGAAGATTTATCTTGAAAGAAAGCTTCAGACAAACTTTCAGCCCAAGGCAGAAAAAATCCAGGATAAAGGAACAGCAGTTGAGATGGGCAAAATGCCCCTTGAAACCGCAGTTCTTGTTGAATCTTATCAGGTGATGGCGGGCGAATCTTGCTATGGAATTGCCAGAAAGTTCGGAATGAAGGTTGAGCGGTTTCTTCAGATCAATGGAAAGGACCAGCCAATTCTGAAAACCGGTGAAATTGTGAAGGTTGAAAAAATGCCTTAGGATTTTTTAGCGAGATAGACCGCAAATTTTGCCAGCAAGCCTGCATGGCCTGTGTCGAGAATTAACCAATCTGCTGTCGGTAATTTTTTTCCAATCTGAGAAAACCGCTTGAGCGGAATAATGCCGTCATATTTGCCCAGAACAAGCAAAATTGGGATTGAGTTTTTTTTTGCATTTGAACTAAGGATTTGAATTTTAGGCCAAAGATTCCGAAAACCCAACCAGGTCCGAAGCACCCGATTTCTCCCTTCAGGATAAGCCAATTCTGACATTGCGAAACGCCCCATAGAATCACGGAGCAAACCAAAACGCACAATTATTTTTACAAAAATTCTAAAAACAGGAAATGCCTGAATTAAAAATCGAAGCAGTAATCTTCCGGGAATGGTTTCGGTAGCAAATTTATACCAGGGGTTCATCACCAAACCATCTGGAGCAAAAAGGGAAATACCCGAAAAAAGTGATGGCAGCAATTCATAGGCTTTCAGCAAAAACTTAGCACCCATGCTAAAACCCATCCAGTAGGCTTGGTCAATTTCAAGTTTGTCGAACAGCAGTTCAACTACTTTTTTCCATGCGGATGGTTTCAATGGGGAAGAGCCTTCAATTGTGCTCTCCCCATGATAAAAAATATGCAAACTCAGGAAAGAATACTGATTTCCAAGAACATCATAAACAGGTGAAAAACTTCGAAAATCCTGTCCATATCCGTGGATGAAAACCATCCATGGCCGGTTTAATTTTTCCAGTGTCTTGTATTCAAGCCGACAGGATTCATATTCAATGAAGCCAGTTTGCCAGTCTTCTTCCTTCATTTCGGAAATTAAACCCGCTCGATGACCATCGCTGAGGAGCCTCCTCCCCCATTGCAAATGCCCACAACGCCATACTTTCCGCCTTTGGCCGAAAGCACATTGCAAAGTGTGGTGATGATTCTTGCGCCAGATGCCCCGAGTGGGTGGCCCAATGAAACCGCACCTCCGGAAACATTCATTTTTTCATCCGGCACCCCAAGAATTTTCTCGAAAACCAGTGGCACCACAGAGAAGGCCTCATTGATTTCGAAGTAGTCCATGTCTGCAAGGGTAAGTCCGCCGAGGGCAATTGCCTTTGGCACCGAAAGCGTTGGGGCAGTGGTAAACCATTCTGGTGCATGCTCGCCGTCTGAGAACGAAACAATTCTTGCAATGGGCTGAAGTCCAAGACGCTTAACAGCATCTTCACTTGCAAGAATTAAAGCAGATGCGCCATCGTTAATGGTGGAAGCATTTGCAGCTGTTACCGTTCCATCCGGAGTGAAAGCTGGTCTGAGTCCGGGGATTTTATCGAAAAATACATTCTTAAATTCCTCGTCCTCAGTAAGCATCATTGGTTCACCTTTTTTCTGAGGGATGGCCACAGGCACAATTTCATTGAGGAAATGTCCGGAAGCCGCAGAAGCTGCTGATTTCTTATAAGAATTGATGGCGAAATTGTCCTGGTCTTCACGGCTGATGCCATATTTGGCGGCAGTTGCATCCGCAAAAACACCCATGGCTTTGCGCTGATACACATCCTGAAGGCCATCTTTTTCAAGGCCATCCACGAGTTCGCCATTGCCGTATTTATACCCAAAACGGGCCTTGGGAATGTAATAAGGAATATTGCTCATGCTTTCCATTCCACCAACAGCCACCACATCGGCTTGACCAAGCATAATTGCCTGAGCGCCATACATGGCCGCCTTGGTTCCGGAAGCGCAAACTTTGTTCACGGTTGTGCAAGGAACGGTATCCGGAATACCAGCAGCAAGGGCCGCCTGACGGGCAGGAGCCTGGCCAAGGTTGGAGGAAACCACATTTCCCATAATGACTTCCTGAACCTCTGTTGCCGGGATGCCTGCCTTTTCTAGGGCACCTTTCAGGGCAAATCCGCCGAGCTGAATGGCTGTAAATGGACTAAGAATTCCGCCGAAACTGCCAATTGGCGTGCGCATGGCGGAGACAATGTAAACGGTTTTAGTATTACTCATTTAGTGTATAATTATTAAAAGTTCAATTAGGTGACGAATAAGTTGGGATTTGATCCTTCACAATCTGGTATTGAGTTTCCAGAATGCCATCCTTCAGACCGAGATCCGGAATTACAATCTTTTTTGCTTTGGCCAACTGCATGGTTTGCAGGTAAATTTCCGAAGCGGGAACGATTACATCTGCCCGATCCGGATTGAGCATCAGCTGATGAATCCGCTCTTCCACACTCATGCGCGAAACCATCAAATGCACCTCCTGCAGCTCTGAAAGGGTTAAAGACTTCAATTTCTTTTTCTTGAGTCCGCAAAGGTCGTAAAGCTTTGAAATGTTTCCACCTGTTCCAATGGCAGTTACCGGCATGGGTAAGTGGTGCATATTTTTCTTCAACCAGGATTCCATATGAAGCCATTCAGAAGTAGAAATTCCGCCAGACATATTTCGAACAGAACCAAGTTTAAATGACTCTGAGGCGAGTTTTTCTTTGTCGTTATAAATGTTTAGTTCGGTACTTCCGCCGCCCACATCAATGTGAATGAAAGTTCCATTTTCTACAAAACGGGACAGAGCCAGGCCCAGCAGGGCTGCTTCTTCTTCACCACTGATCACATCAATCTGAATTCCAGTTTCGGCCAGCGTTCTTTTCGCCAGTTCAGGTCCGTTTTTCGCATCCCGGAAAGCGGAAGTTGCGCATACACGGTAAGCCGAAACTTCATACAAATCCAGCATGATGCTGAATGCTTTCATCAGGGCGACAAACTTTTCGGAGGTTTGCGGAAGAACACTTCCAGAATTGAAAACATCCTGACCAAGTCGAAGCGGAAACCGAATGTACTCCAGGTTTTTGATGGTATCCTTTCCGTTGTAGCGGATTAGGGTAGAAACCTGAAGTCGGATGGCATTGGAGCCAATGTCTACGGCGGCGATTCTCATTGAAAATTGGATTGCAAAGAAAGTAAAGAAAATCGCCTTTCCCCAAAACCATGACAAGCCAATTAAGAAGCAGCAAAGCAACAAGGCGGTCACTTTATTAAGTCAAATTTGTACTACCAATTGAACTCCTTTTTTCTTATCCTTGCACCACAATTTTTATGGACAAAGAGTAAACAAAAATATGTTGATTCTCAGAAGTTTGCCTTTCATTTTTTTGATGCCATTGTTGGCCTCAATTCCTTCTCAGGCACAGAAAAAAGCAGCGACCCCAAAAAAACCTGCCAGCAAATCCCTTGCTGCAGCCATTTCCGAAGATGAAAAATCCATCATTAGCATCGGAAAAACGGCCGTACCATTCCGCGAATTCAGGTATGTGTACAACAAAAACAACTCCAACGCCTCCGATGCCAACACTGAAAAAAGTGTGAAGGAATATGTGGACCTTTATGTGAACTTCAAGTTGAAAGTAATGGATGCTGAAAAAGAAGGCCTCGACACCACAAACTCTTTTAAACGCGAACTCGAAGGTTACCGCAAGCAATTGGCCAAGCCTTATCTCACAGATAAATCCGTTACTCAAAAGCTTGTAAATGAAGCTTATGAGCGAATGAAAGAGGAAGTAAGCGCTGCCCACATCCTAGTTAAATGCGACCCTAAGGCAGATCCAAAAGACACCCTTTCGGCTTACAACAAAATCATGGATTTGAGGAGAAGAATCCTCGGTGGTGAATCTTTTGAAAAAGTGGCCAAAGAAAATTCAGAAGATCCTTCTGCAAAGTACAACGATGGCAATCTTGGTTACTTTACTGCCATGCAGATGGTTTATCCATTTGAGGATGCCTCATACAAAACTGCAAAAGGGTCTATTTCAAGCCCAATTCGCACACAGTTTGGCTATCATATTCTAAAAGTTCTTGACCGCAGACCATCTCAGGGTCAGGTAACTGCGGCCCACATTATGGTGAACGCAAATCCTGGAATGCCTGCAGAAGATTCAATCGCAGCAAGAAAAAAGATTTACGACATCTATGACAAACTCAAAAAAGGCGGAAATTTTTCCAGCCTTGTCCTTGAGTTTTCAGACCATTCCGGTTCAAAAACTAAAGGTGGTATTTTGCCTCCATTCGGAACTGGCACAATGACTCCTTCATTTGAGAATGCAACCTTCGCACTGAAAGATACAGGTAAGTACTCAGAGCCTTTCCAAACACCTTATGGATGGCATATTGTGAAGTTGGTGAACCGCAAAACCCTTGAACCATTTGAGGAACTTAAATCTTCATTGGAGAGCAAAGTTTCCAAAGATTCAAGATCTGAACTCAACAGAACCTATTTGATTGCCAAGCTTCGCAAAGAAAATGGCATTACAGAAAACAAAGTGCTAATGGCGTATGCTTTCTCAAAAGCCGACACCAATCTTGCCAATGGAAAGTGGAAATTTGACATGGCGGACAAAAAACTTGATGAAAAGATTATGAGCATCAAGGAAAAGAAATTTACACTTCGTGATTTTTGGAAATACGCCGAGAAAAAGCAGCAGGTAACTCAATCCAAGGCACTCGATTATCAAATGAAACTTCTTTTCAATGATTTTTCTGATGAGTGTGTTCTGGATTATGAAGAAAGTCACCTTGCAGATAAGTACGAAGACTACCGCATGCTTGTAAAGGAGTACCGCGACGGCATTCTGCTCTTTACCTTAATGGATCAGAAAGTTTGGACCAAAGCACTTGAAGACACTACCGGGCTGAAAAAATTCCATAGTACCAACGCAAGTAAATATGCTTGGAACGAGCGAGTTAAAGCCACCATTTATTCTTGCGCCAATGCAAAAGTGCTTGACAATGTAAGAGCAAAATTATCTCAGGGTAAGTTTGAAGTCACAGACCTGAAATTTGATGCAATCCGTTTTGTTGCAAAAAATTCTTTTCAGGGAATGAGCAATGTAATTTCATTGAAAGCCCATTCAGACAACCTCAAACGCGACAAATCACTTTCAGTAGAAATTTCAGGATTTGCTGCCAAAGATGAAAAATCATCTGTAGCCTTGAAGCGCGCCAACCATGTTGCAGATTCGCTGGTAGCTCTTGGCATAGACAGAAGCCGAATTTCGGTGAGAGATTCCGGAAAAACCCACTTCCTTGCCACTGAAGGCGAAAGTCGCAGAGTGACATTTAAAGTGTTTTCCAACTCTCCGAAAATTATGGAAAGACTGGCATCCGCTGCAGAACCGCTCAGTTTGAATTTGACCGAAGGTTTGTTTCAAAAAGAAGAAAACAAGACGCTTGACATGCTAAAAACATGGAAGCCTGGAACCTATACGGTTGAGAATAATGGCCGGTTGAACTACATCGTAGTGGATGCCATTGAAAGCCCAAGGACTAAAACCTTTGAGGAAGCAAGAGGAGCCGTTATTTCTGATTACCAGAACTTCTTGGAAAAGGAATGGATTGACAGCATGAAAGCCAAAAACACCATTGCCATCGACGAAGCACTTGTAAAAAAGTTGATTACCAAGTAATTCCAGAAAAACACAAAAGCACAATGGGCGAGCCTCCTGCAGGTTCGCCTTTGTCGTTTAAAAAACCCGAATGACGATTAAGAAAAAAACAGTCTTTCTTCTTCAATCAGCTTCCATTTTGCTGATGACATTATTGGGTGCGCCTTGTATGTCACAATATACAGGCAACCCGGTAGCAGATAAGATTGTGGCTAGGGTAGACAATCAGATTCTCCTTAAATCAGAGGTAGAGCTGGGCTATCTTCAGGCAAAGCAACAAAATCAGGGAGTTCCCAGCGCTACGCTGAAATGCAAGGTTTTTGAACAATTGCTCATCAATAAGATGATGCTTGCCAAGGCGGACATTGATTCCGTAACGGTGGAAGACAATGTTCTCGAAGACCAGCTTGGCAGGCGAATGGCTTACATGATTCAGGCCATAGGTTCGAAGGAAAAGCTGGAAGAATATTATAAGAAATCCATCGAGCAGTTTAAGGCAGAGCTAAAAAAAGAAGTGCGCGATCAGCTGCTGGTTCAAAAAATCCAGGAAGGCATCAGTAAGAACATTAAAGTTACCCCCAACGAGGTAAAGCGATTTTTTAATGAAATTCCGAAAGACTCGCTTCCATTTTTTTCTACCGAAGTGGAAGTTGGGCAGATAATTCGCTTTAGCCAGGTAAGCAGAAAAAGCAAGCAAGTAGCCCGCCAAAAACTGGAAGACCTTAAAGCAAGGATTCAGAACGGCGAGGATTTTAGTTTTCTGGCCAGGGCCTATTCTCAGGATCCGGGCTCTGCCAAAGAAGGAGGCAGTCTGGGATTTTGGGCCAAGGGAGCCATGGTTCCCGAATACGAATCAGCGGCATTAAAACTTGAGCCTTTGGGACTTAGCGAAATCGTTGAATCCGCTTTTGGTTACCACCTGATTCAACTGATTGAGAAAAAAGGAAATGAATACAATTCCCGGCACATTCTCATCAGACCAGAATCGGATGAAGAAGACCAAATGGCGGCGTTTCACAAATTGGACAGCATCCGTACAGCTTTGATGGCTGACAGCATAAGTTTTGGTGAGGCTGCTAAGAAGTTTTCCGAAGACAAGGAAACCGCATCCAATGGTGGATTTTTTACAGACCCACAAACCGGAAGTACCCGAATCGCAACAGAAAACCTTGATCCGGGTATTTTCTTCACCATCGATACTCTAAAGCCAGGCCAGTACACAAAAGCACTTCCATACAAAACAGAAGACGGAAAACGCGGCGCCAGAATCTTGTATTTCAAAAGCAAATTGCTGCCTCATGAAGCCAATCTTGCCCAGGATTATCAGAAAATTCAGGCAGCAACATTGGAAAAAAAGAAATCTGAAAATGTGAAAAAATGGTTTCGCAGGACAAAATCAGAAGTCTTCATCAGCCGTGATAAGGATTACGGTGATTGTGAAATTCTAAAGGAAGAGGAATTATAAATTATTAAAAAATGAACTGGAGAGATGACGGAGAAGCAGCACAGGCACTTAACCAATCCTTTGCTGAACTCGAAAAAGAAATAGGCAAAGTAGTAATCGGCCAGCAGGCAGTTGTTCGGTCACTGTTGATTTCTATATTTTCTCAGGGCCATAGCCTGCTGGTGGGCGTGCCCGGACTTGCGAAAACCCTATTGATCCAAACCGTTTCCCGTGCATTGGATCTGAGCTTCAACAGGATTCAGTTTACACCGGATCTTATGCCTTCTGACATTGTGGGATCTGAGACCATGGACCAGAACCGGAATTTCAAGTTCATGCAAGGGCCAATTTTTGCAAACATCATTCTGGCCGATGAAATTAACCGGACACCGCCTAAAACCCAGGCGGCACTTCTGGAATCCATGCAGGAATATGCAGTAACAGTTGCTGGACAGAAATACCCACTCGAACGCCCGTTTTTTGTACTGGCTACACAAAACCCCATTGAGCAGGAAGGAACCTATCCCCTACCAGAAGCCCAGCTCGACCGATTTATGTTTAACCTCAATGTTGGTTACCCAAGTTTTGAGGATGAGGTAAGAATTGTAGAAGCCACTACTACCGACAAAATAGAAGATGTACGGAAAGTGATGGGCAAGCAGGAAATCATTGCATTTCAGCAATTGGTTCGCCGCGTGCCTGTTACGCGCAATGTAACTGAATATGCAGTTCGACTGGCATCCAAAACGCGTCCGGGAACAGACACAGCCGCTCCGGAAGCCAACCAGTTTTTAGAATGGGGTGCAGGTCCGAGGGCATCTCAAAACCTAATACTTGCAGCGAAATGCCACTCTTTAATGGCCGGAAAATTTTCCCCGGACATCGAAGATGTGCGCGCCATATGTTTGGAAGTACTTCGCCACAGGGTTGTCCGCAATTTTAAGGCCGAGGCCGAAGGCCACAGCGTGGAGGACATTATCAAACGCATGCTCTAAGAATTTTGAATCCCTATTTACGGTATTTCGGAATCAGCCTACTGGTTCTTTTGGTAGACCAGGCAACCAAGATGCTGGTTTATTACAATATGGAATATGGTCTCCAAGGCCAAATCATATTGATGGGCGATTGGCTCAAATTGCATTATACACTTAATCCCGGAATGGCATTTGGCCTGCAATTGGGAGGGGATAATGGCAAACTTATGCTGACTTCCTTCAGGATTGTTGCGATGGCGGGCATTTCCTGGTATATGGTGCAATTGATAAAAAAACAAATGCAAACCGCATACATCACTTGCATGGCCCTTATTCTGGGAGGAGCCGTTGGCAATCTTTTCGATTCAGTCTTTTATGGCGTTTTGTTGGGCAATGCCCCAGAAGGAAGTCCGAGTCCATGGCTTCATGGCCAGGTAATCGATATGATTTACTTCGACATTTGGGAAGGATTTCTACCGGATTGGATTCCCATGTTCGGTGGCGAGTACTATGCCTTCTGGCCGATTTTCAATGTGGCAGATGCCACCATTTTTACTTCCATTGCCTGCCTGATGATTTTTGGTGGGAAGTGGACGGTAAACAATGATTTAGAAACAAGCGGAGGTAAGTAAGCCTTATCATCAATTTTAGATTCTTCCTCACATGAAGGAAAAAGCCGGGAATACATCTGGCTGGGAATTTGCTTTCTGGCTCTCAGAATTATTCTTTCCATGGCATTTTATCCAGATTCCTCCCAGCATTTAACGGCAATAAATCCATCTTTCAGAAGGGCGTAAAATCAAGTCAGCAACAATAGGATTGAATGGAGAAAAAGAAAAAGGCCATCTTTTCGGAATGGCCTTTTCAATCTAAACTGCGAATTGGGTTAATTCTTAACCAACCTCAGGCGTTCAAACCTGCCGTTGGTTTCAATTTCAACAATGTACATGCCAGGAGGAAGTGAGCCGGTATTCAGCTTTTCTTCCGCAACACCGGCGGATGGTTTCACCTGTCCCTTCAGAATTTCTGCTCCGGTAAGACTAAGCAAGCGGTAAGCCAAAGAATTGGCGGACTCCGATTGAACTTTTAGCAACACCTGATTTGAAAAGGGATTTGGTGAAATCGAAATCCGCTGATCTTTCGAATTGGAAGAGATTCCTGTACAAATCATGATTCCAACCTGGATGGTATCAGTGAAAATACAATTGGTGGAAGTGGTAAGCTGCACATGATAAGTACCCTGATTACCGATTTCATAAAACGAGGAGGTACTTCCATCCTGCCATAAAACAGAGGCATAATTGCTCAAGTCGAATTGCAGAACTTCCCCATCGCAGAGAAGGGTATCAGGCCCAAGTCCCGGAAACTCCGGCGTGCGGAACACAGTCATTGTGTCGCTGGCTTCCGGACAACCTGCGCCATTGAGTGTCCAGCGCAAAATTGTTTTTCCTGGTGGGAGTCCCAAAACCAGCGAACCTGCCAACTGTGGACTTTGCACTTGCCCCGAACCCGAAACAAGCCCCCAGACTCCTGAAAACGGTTGCTGAACAGCAATTGCATTTAGCCTTACAGTGTCGGTGCAAGTTTGGAGCGAAGGACCCGCATTGGCCTGCAATCCTTCTATTATGGAAATGGAAACCGTATCGCTGCTATTGGGACAAGCCGTTCCAGAAACTGTCCAAACAAACGCATTGTTGCCGATTGCAAGGTTGGACACAGAAGTATTGGCCTGACTTGGATTTGCAATGCTGCTGTTACCAGAAATCTGTGTCCATTGTCCCGTTCCGGCAGCCGGAGAAGCAGAAGAAAGCGTTGCCTGTGTGCCGCAAAGTATCTGATCTGAACCAGCCTGGGCAGAAACAGGCAAGCTTACCTGCAAGTTAATCTGATTGGAAACGACCTGAATTGGATTCGCACAGGTTGCGGAGGAAATCAGGCGTAATTGAACAGCATCATTGTTCGCCAAGGAATCTGTTTGATAAGTCAAACCTGTTTGCACAACTTGCCCATTGAGCAACCATTCGAGTCCCGGTGCAGCACCCTCACCACTTATCTGGGCCGAAAATGTTGATAAAGTTCCCGTACAAAGCGAATTCCCTGCTGAGGAAACAATCAAGGCCGAAGGATTTACAGAAGGCGTAGCCAATATTTCCAGGGTATCTGAATTTATCGCACAAGCTGAATCTCCGAAGGCCGTAACAAAATACGAACCTGATTGACTGATCGAGATGGATGATCCGCTTTGATCCGTACTCCAGAGCAAACTCAATCCGGCTTCAGCCGAGGCGGTCAACACGGAAGTACCACCTTCACAAAGAATGCCGGTATTGCTTATTGCAGGAGCTGCCACACTGCGGTGTACCAATGTATTGTTGTCATTACAGTCTGTACTGTCACGAACAAATCCAAGGGGTAACTCTGTATCAAGTGAATCAATTGAAGGGTTTCCATAACCATCTCCATCCGAATCGGCGAAATATTTCGAAGGGACAAGTGATTGAAAATCAAAATACCCAAGCGCAAGATCCGAATTAGCCACGCCAGTTTTCACTCCAATGGCGCGAATGGTGGCAGAATCTGAAAGAACAAATGGCCCAGAATACAACAAACTAGAATCCGCTCCCGGAACCGGAAGGCTACCATCGAGGGTATAATAAATTTCTGAACCTTCTGTCGCACAGGTAATCACAATGGTTTGAGGCTCAACAAAAACCTGAGGCGGCGGCGCAGAAGCACCCGGTGGGCTGATGATGGGTTTGGCAACCTTTTCTCCCAACACAACCGTCATTTGTGGAATCAAGGGCAGCAACTCCTTATTGCCGGTATTGTCGATGCTCCTCAGGAAGAACCTGTACACATTGCCAATTTCAAAACCAGTCAAAATGATCGAAGCGGTATCGGCTTTAAACAGGCCAATGGATTCCGGATCAGCACCATTTCGGCTAATTAAAATTTCAGTTTTGGATGGTCCTGAGCCAGCATCGTCATCCGCTACAGACCAGGAAACTTTAATTGAAGTTGAATCCTGAGTACCCGATTGAGATGTAACCAGGGTAGTGGGCGGAAGGGCATCGACAATGTTAAAATGTCGGTTGGTAATCACAGGTTCGTTGAAATCGAAAAAGATTTCTGCCTGTGCCCGCAGGCTGTCGCCTGTTTGGGTGCTTGAATCTGCCACGATTGTGTATGAAACAAAACCTTCGCCTTTTCCTGTGGAATCATTTACAGGAAGAAAGCCTTTATCCGGATTGGTTGAAGGCAGTCCGGTGCTTGCATCCAGGGTTGTAAATTGCCAGAACAGCTGTCGATTGAGGATATCAATCGTGCCCAATACACTCACTTTTATTCCCCTGTCTTCGGAAAGGTCGATTTCGGAAGTAAATGAGTTTTGTCCAGCGGGCACATCAAATATCTGATTGCCAAAACCAAATTGCTTCAAGCGCAGGGCGGATGCTTTTAGATTGGTATCCAAAGGTTGAATGACACGCACCATACCAGCTGCAGCCGTTGCAAAAACCGGATCATTTTCAAACAATATGGTGAATGGCAAAGTATCCGTTTTGGCTACAAACTGGGATTTCCCAAAACCATCCGGCCCATCGATTTCATTAGGATCGCAGGAGTATCGGACTTCGGTACACTTTTGATCAAAAAACGAAAGATTCGGGAAGCAACCTGCAAATTTTGGCTGCGAAACATCGCAAAGAGTCAAGGTGCAAACGGTGTACATTTGACCACACCTTTGCTTGGTGGTGGATGTGGTGGTCGTACATTCCGCAGTTGCTGCTGCACAGGAAGGGGATGGTAGTTTGGTGCTAGGTGGTTGAAAATCATCCAAATCACGGTCTCTTCCAGAAGGCGGACCGGTTGGTGGCGCCGGAGGTGGAACAGGTGTAGGGCCTTGGGGTTGGCCGTCATCGTCAAAACAACCAGGGCATCTATTCAGCGGATTAAAAGCACCGCCATCACCCAGAAAACCAACACCACTCTGGGTGGAATTACTACCACCACCGGATCTTGCCTGGGCATTGGGTTGGTATTCACCGAAAATGGTGGAGTAAATGCAGGGCCCAAAAACAAGCCCATTGTTTAGGTTTCCAACCAATCCACCGCCCTGGTTTTTACCAGTCGGAAGGCTGAGAAAACGGCTGCCCAATCTGCGTTTAAATTCAACCGAATCTCCATTGCAAGCTGATTGAATCAAATCCTGAGGAGTTCTTCTGAAAGCCGAGGAATAGCTATGAAGAATACCATCCGTAAAATCAAGGTATAAACTTGAATCCGCTGGAAGATTATATTCACTCAGCGGAGCAAAGCACAAATACTTCAAGCTTAAGTTGCGAATGGCAACAGGATTGAAAATAATGCCATAGCTCTTCATTTCATTGGGCTGCAACAAACTAGGATAATATGGATGTGCTTCAATAGAATCCATATCAGATTGCCTAAAAAATCCCGAAGAGCGTAAATTCTGGTAGGCCAGTCGCTGGAAACTCCAGTAACCACCGAGAGAATCCAAAATCTGCTGGTTGCTGATTTTATCCAATTTTTGAATGGAAATCCAGCGCAGTTTTTCGACTTGCTCAGCCATCATTTGATGGAAATTAGCATCTGGGATGTCTTGCGCCGTTCGGAAAATTGGCAAAGAATTGATGGATCCGAATCGCTCCAATTCCATTGAAATTTGAAATTCTTCATTCGGTCCCATGTTTCGTTTCCAGGCAGGAATAAAATTAAACATGTCCATCTCTTCCTGATGAATACTGCCACCAAGTGTAAACACGCCTGTTTTCTCAATCAGTCCATTGAGCCCTACGGCATTCGAACTGACCACAATGTTTTTTACATTGGTAAAACCAGCGACAATAATTTGACCGAATCCATTTTCAATATCCGTGTTTCCTGCATTCAGAAAGCGGTAGGTTATTGGCAATGTGCTTCCGGCTGTTACAACAGATGGCACATCATCCTGAATAATAATTCCAGTTGGAGATTTCGGTAAAACCTGAAGGCCATTGGCCAAATCGAAAGTATCGAGCCCGGCCTTTATTGCTCTGACAGTGTAAAAACCCAGCGCTAAATTTTTGCAATGAAATGTAACACGGGCCTGCATGCTGTTGCGCAAAATCCTGATTTGAGCGGTATCCACTACCTGACCAGAACCATTCAGTAAAAGGAATAATGTCTGGGTGTTGTAAGCCGCGCCTTTTACTTCGCAGGTGGCATTTCCTTGTCCGACTTTGTTTGGTGAAATAGACAAAATACTAAAAGGTAAAGCCCTGACTTTCAAACCAACAGGAGCAGAACCTGAAGGACGAATCCCAAAATAATAAGTTCCGGATTCTGAGCTGGGGATAATCAGTTCGGTACTTCCGTCTTCCGGAGAAGAGAATTCCGCGGTACTGGCTACAGGAACTTTTTCCTTTGAAGCATATCCCGAAGCACCTTGAAATTCAGCCAGGATATCCAGACCTTGACCAATGGCAACCGAGCGGTAGAAGTAATCGCCTTGAAAACCAGACTCAGATGCCTGAATATCCAGTGCCAATGGATTGATAAACAAGTTTCTAAAACCTGCAGCATACGATTCATTGTTGGCAAAATTGGATTCTGAATTCAGGAAATTACTGTTGACAAATGTGCCGGGCTTATAGTTGCCCGGTAAAATTCCAGATGCTACAACCGAAGCATTAAAGGTCTGATTTGCACCAGCATTCAAAGACAATTGTTGATTGACCGATCCAATTTCTCCGTCAGAAAATGGATTAAAAATCCCTGTTTTTGAAAGTCGGAATGTGTTTTTGGACAGGCCTGAAAAAGCGCCAGAACCTTGGTTTCGAAGCACATAGCTGATGTCCAATCTACGACCAGCTTCTACATTGGCAGGAAGTACAAGCGGATCGGCCACCAGATCGGGATAAACCGGTGAAGAAATGGTTACCGGTAGCACCAATAGATTATTCGACTCGCCTGAAGTTCCTTCAAAGGTTTTTTCATCGGCATCTACTTCCAGAACTAGAAAATAATTGCCTGCAAAATTGAGGGGAACGAAACCGCGAATGGTGTCTTTTACTGGAATATTGCTTGGCATATTCGAAATGCCTGTAGCCTGTTGAGAAGATCCAATAATGCCACCAGAGATAATTTCGGTTCCGGTTGGCGAATTGGACAAGGCAGCTCTGGTTACGCACACGCCCTGCAGCTCATTCACTCCAGTATTTTTAATGACAACTGGAATGCGAAAAGCAGCACCTGCTATAAGTGAAATAGCAGACGGCGTTTGTGCAAAAACCATATCCGGAACAGGCGATGTTCTGAAAAAGATATCCCGTTCAAATGTTTGGTTTGTGCGGTCTGCATCCTGAGCAAAATTTTCAGCTAAGCGAACCCGCAATTTGTATTGGCCATTCAGCGCTGTATTTCGCGTGATGGTTCGGGCCGGAATTGTAAAGCTTGACGGAAATGAATCGCTGAATGAAAGCAGATCTGTACGGGTCAGATATCGAATGTTGGGGTTTGTTTTATCCCAGATTTCAATGGACACATTACAGGATTTTGGCATGCCAGGTCCCGGCTGAATGGTATTGAAAAATCCTTGCGCGCTCACTTGAAAGCTTGGCTGATTTTGGAAAATATCAATGGTATCGGGCGCCGTTACGGAACTGATTCCGATGTCAAAAGATGTGCCGCTGGCCACTTGTAATGGAATTTGTGCAGAGTTGTTATTTTCATTCAATTCAACCTGACTTGCCAATTCGTCAACCTTCACAAGCAAATTGTAATTTCCTCCTGGGATGTAAATAGGAACCGGCTCGCTGACATTTACAGTAAGCGATTGGCCTCGCTTGATTGGCGATATTTCCTGATATTGAAGAAAAAACAATTGATTGTTTTCGACTGAACTGAGGAAATAATTGAGTCGAACAGACCCCAGTCCATTGGCATTGCCCACATTTTTCACTTGAAACGAGAAATCCAGATTGGTACCCGCCTGAATATTTCCTGGTCCGGTTAGGGACTGGATGATGTAATCTGGCTTTTTGCTTGTATCAACATCCAGCTGAATGCCAGGGTTATTGATGTTGTTTGTCTCAAATGAATACTCGAAAACCTTGTTGGTAGCGTCTGATTCTACAAACAAAAACAATGGGGTTTTTCCAAGGAAGGGAACAGCAAAATTGACTGAATCCGAATAAGTGCCATTGGGTAAAAAATTAGAAACCAATGGACTAGAACTCTTCAATAAAATAGCAGTGCTTTTATTGAACACTGGCGATTTGCTCAAGTAGACATTGTCTGTCCATGGCCTTTCGAATGCAAACGGTGCGTTCAAACCGACATTGCGTATTTGGTACTTAAGGCGAACTGTGTCTCCGGATTGCGTGGAAATTGGATTGATCAGAATGCTGCTGACTTCCAGATCCGCTGGTGGGCGCAAAATGACATTAAATTCATTGGAGCGGATCAGGTTGTTTTCCTTAATCAATTCGGAGAACATGCCCGTACCGCCATTCAATTGAACATAGATAAATCCCTTCCCATAAAAAGTATGTGGGATCAGGCTTGAATTGCTAAAAACCACAACACTGCTATCAATCTTTAAACGGGGATCCGTTTGCATGTAGGCATCATTGCAGTCGTCCGGGTTATTCGAAACAGGACTTTGCAATTGCCTCGGGTTTACCAGCACAGTGCCAATCTGAATGGCATTGCTGTTGAAAATTGAATCATGCGATATATAGACCAGATCAGTCCAATATGGATCCAGTTTCTGGCAGATTTGCGGACTTGGAACAACAACGGAGGCCGTGCCTAAGGCATTGGCCGTTCCCTGGTTGCGCACCTTATAACTCAAAGAGAATGTTTGACCACCCACAGCGGTTGATGGCACAAAAGCTGAACCGATGCCCACAACATCCGGGGAGGTAAATTGAGAAACCAACAGAACTTTTCCTGGATTTCTGAAAGTGCTGTTGTTTGTTTCATCCGACTCTCTGATGCTTAGGTCCTTATCGGTTTGTACATACAGAAAATACTCTCCCAATCTGCTAGTTTCAATCTGGAAACTCCCATTGTAAGAGGCACCTGGCATCAGCGCATTCAGGTTGGCTTTGCTGTCCAGTTCAATATCGTTTCCAATTACAGAATCATTGGAAAAAAAGAGCTTGTCCAACCAGAAACCCGGAAGTGTTACGCCCGTCCCTTGATTTTTCACTGTGTAAGTCACATTCAGCAATCCGGGAATTCCAATAAC
Organism: Cytophagaceae bacterium; assembly: GCA_947441055.1. Classification (GTDB taxonomy): domain Bacteria; phylum Bacteroidota; class Bacteroidia; order Cytophagales; family Flexibacteraceae; genus CAMDMI01. The sequence continues at coordinate 30,260 of CANETC010000015.1, forward strand.
AGCCTGGGATTGAACATTTAATACAATCAGATCCGGCAAATTTCTGGTGGTAAATTGCTGCACCGGGCCATTGGTTTGCTGGCAAGCCGAGCGGGAAACCAGCTGCCAATTGAAGGCAGTTCCAACAGCTAGTCCAGCAATGTTAAAGCTGATTAAGCTTGTATTGATTAACGGATTGGCAGGCCTTGAAGGCAAACTTGCATCCCATACATAGAGATCGTATGAAATGGCATTCGCACCGGGCTGCCAGGAAAGCGTGAAAGAAGTTTCCTGGTTGATGCTGCCATCCTCCGGCAACATCGCAGAAACAGGAGCCGGGGAAAGCGAAGGCACAACCTGAACTTGAATTGTATCTTTATAAATACAAGCATTTACGGAAGTCGTGCGAACAGAAAATTCAGTACTGGTTGAAGGGCTAACCGTGATTCCCGAATTGGTAGTTCCATTGCTCCAAAGGAAAGCGGCTCCGGAAGAAACAGAAAGGGAAATGGAATTTCCTGCGCAAATGGTATTAACAGGTACATTGGAACTCAGTACAGGAGCATTATCCACTGAAAGACTTATGAAATTGCTGCTTGCCTGGCAACCATTGGTTCCAGTGGCGATTACTGAATAATTACCTTCCTGAATGGCCGAAAAATTCCCAGCGTCAACACCCGTATTCGCCCCATTTCGGAACCATAGAATTGAAGCAAGAGCAGATCCGTTGGCGTTGATCAGGACTGAAGATTCAGGACAAATAACCGCCGAAGGCGCAGTTAAATTGACAATTGGATTCGGTTTTACTGTGATGGAAATGCCAGTGGAAAGAAGACTTGCGCAACCATTAGAAACCGCTTGAACTGTATAAACGCCTCCTTGGGTCACCGTAATGCTATTGTTGTTGCCGACCACAGAAGTTCCATCGACGAACCAGAGATTTTCTCCGCTTGCAGAAGACACAAGTTCAAGACTTCCATTTTGGCAAAAAGAAGTTTGTCCGCCGGAAGAAATAACAGGCCTTGCCGGAATCGTACTGTTTACATTGACAAGGATGGAATTCGAGAAAACAGTGCAGGAAGAAATCGTCTGTTTTACCCGATATTCACCTGAAGTAGTTGCTGTGAAAGTAGCAGATGTTGCAGCAGAAATATCCAAACCATTTTTCTGCCATTGCACCGAGCTCGCAGATGATGATTGTAAATTAACTGAGCCACCGATGCAGAAATTTACATTGCCCAAAGCCGTGACAACTGGTGCACTTTCGTTTACCAGATTGATGACAATGGCGTTTGAAAAGACCGAACAGCCGAAGGCATTTTGAACTGCAACTGCATAAGATCCTGCAGCATTTACCAGCAGACTATCCTGGATTTTTCCCGGAAGGTCAATCCCATTTTTTTGCCATTGGTAGCTGAAACCTGCGCCCTTATTGGCTTTTAAAACAGTGCTGTTGCCCTGGCATAAATTGGCTGAACCTGCATTCACGATGGAAGCTGTCGGACTTGGATTTACTGTTACCACAACGGCCGCAGAGGTATCCGAACAACCTGCACCCAGCGTAGAGATGACTGCATAACTTCCGGCTGCATTGACTGACAAGGTTGCGGCAGTTTGATCTGGAATCACAATGCCATTCTTCATCCATTTTATAGCCGAGCCCGGAGTTACAGTTGCTGTCAGCGTAATGGTTGCAGGCTGGCAAACCGATACGGGTCCAGCTGGTAAAACCGAAGCATTGGGTGCTGGCAATACATTCACAACTACAATTCCAGAACTGTCCTTGCAGCCGGAAGTATTGGCAACCACAACGCGGTAATTTCCAGATGCATTTGCAAGAAAACTTGGGGTATTTCCAACAACTGCTGCGCCATTTTTCCACTGATAGGTTTGACCAGAAATAGGGTTGCTCACCGATAAACTCGTATTCTGACCCTGGCAAATATTGATGGTTCCGGATTGGCCTATGGCAGGATTTGGTTTTGGATTAACTACGACCGTAAGCACATTGGAAGTGTCTTTACAACCACTTGAATTGCTCACAACCACAGAATATAAACCTGATGAATTCACATTGCTTAGTGTCAGCGATGTTTCATTGGAAATGCTTGCGCCATTTTTTAGCCATTGATAAAGAAGTCCGGTTCCGGAATTGGCCGTTAGATTTACCGAGCCCCCGGCGCAAAAAGTAAGTGGACCGCTTGCAGCATTGGTGGCCGAAATTGCTGTACCGGCACCTATGCTGATTATAGCAGATGTGTCGGTACAGGTTCCGTTGGTGAAAATCAGGCTGTAGTTACCTGTTTGGGTTGCAGTAAAAGAAAAGGAATTGGCATTATTTATGGGTTGATTGTTGCGAAGCCATTGGTAAGTCCCGGGTACATTTCCGGCAACAGAACTCAGCACCGTGCTTGCCCCAGGACAAATTTGGGTTTGTGTGCTGGTAATTTCTGGAGGTCCACAGGCCACCTCAAAATCTTTCACTTCAGTAGTAGCCCACCTGTTATCTGAAGTTTTACAGCGAATATAGAGTTTGTGATTGCCAAGTGTAATGTTGCTGGGCAGTGCAATAACACGGCTAATTTCGACTGAATCACCTGCTGTAAAAGCGCTTAAAGCAGTACCCAACCCGATTCCGGGATCAGTATCGACGAAATATTCCATACGGGAAACCGGCCCCGAAACAGCATTGCTGGCATTAAGAATAAAAAATGAACGGGACTCTGTCATGCCATATCCCTTGTCGTTTTTAGCGCGGATGTACAAGGTGTGAAATCCGACACTCAAACCTGAAACAGGCACAATTGCGGATTTGACGCTGGAATCTGCAGCCGGAGAAATGGCAATTTTGGTTCCAAGGCCAACACCCGGATCGGCATCAAAGAAATATTCCAAACCGCTTACAGGACCGGCCGTAGAACTTGCGCTCGAAAGGATAAAAA